>JAUMVX010000032.1 GCA_030529945.1 Bacteroidia bacterium
TATCCACAAAAATCCTTCACAAAAACTTACCAACTTATTTTTTCATCATCACTAAGAAACATAGAAAAAATGTATATTTGTAATCGCGACGGGCGGGAAGTGTTGGGGTCACGAAACATCAGCGCCGCCGCAAAACCGCCATAAGAATCACTTAAACCTTTTTTTGATTTTCACGATATGAGACTCAAATCCCTTCTCCTGACGGCTCTCTGCCTGCTTGCGGGCATCTCTCTGAGCGCCCGGAACATCACATCCGACACCCGGACTACCACCACCGAGAACACTCCGGCCAGCATCACCCCCACCCGCACACAGAAAACCGCCACCGTCACCCCGGACGCTACGGTCCGCATCCACGATGCCGGAACCGGCGAAATCATCCCGGCCGAAATCTACGGACAATTTTCCGAACACCTCGGACGCTGCATCTACGGCGGCCTCTGGGTAGGGGAGGACTCGGACATCCCGAACATAAACGGCTACCGCAAGGATGTCTTCGAGGCTCTGAAGGCCCTGAAAGTTCCCGTAATGCGTTGGCCGGGAGGCTGCTTCGCGGACGACTACCACTGGATGGACGGCATCGGCCCGCAGGAAAAGCGCGCGTACATCTCGAACAACAACTGGGGAGGAACTCTGGAGGACAATAGCTTCGGCACCCACGAGTTCCTGAATCTCTGCGAAATGCTGGACATACAGCCGTATATCAGCGGCAACGTGGGAAGCGGCAGCGTGGAGGAGATGGCAGATTGGGTGGAATATATGACCTCGGACGCGAAGAGCACGATGGCCGACCTGCGCCGCGCCAACGGCCGCGAGCATCCCTGGAAGGTGAAGTATTTCGGCATCGGCAACGAGGCCTGGGGCTGCGGCGGCAGTATGCGCCCCGAGTATTACAGCGACCTCTTCCGCCGCTACGGCACCTATCTGCGCAACTTCGGCGACAACCGCCTCTATAAAATCGCATCCGGAGCCTCCGACTATGACTATAATTGGACGGAAGTCCTGATGAAAAATCTGCTGAACAGGGGGATGGACGCGATTTCGCTTCATTATTACACCGTGCTGGACTGGAACGGCAAGGGTCGCGCGACGGTCTTCTCCGACGAGGCCTACTGGAATCTCATCTCGAAGAGCATAGAGATCGAGGAGGTGCTCCGCCGGCACATCGCGATTATGGACAGCACGGACCCTCAGAACAGCGTCGCGCTGCTCCTGGACGAGTGGGGAACCTGGTATGACGTGGAGCCGGGCACGAACCCCGGGCATCTCTTTCAGCAGAACACGATGCGCGACGCGCTCATCGCTGCGCTGAACTTCGACATCTTCCACAAGTACACCCGCCGTCTGAAGATGTGCAACATCGCCCAGGTGGTCAATGTCCTTCAGTCTATGATACTTACCGACGGTCCGCAGATGGTCCTGACCCCGACTTACCACGTGTTCGAGATGTACAATGTCCATCAGAACGCGGAGCTCCTCGCTTCGGACTGCGTCAGCCCGAGGATCAAGTGCTCCCGCAAGGTCGATGTGCCACGGGTGGACGCCACTGCCTCGCGCAAGGACGGGGTGATGAACATTTCGCTCGTGAACACCGACCTGAAGCGTTCCGCGACCGTTCTGGTTACATTCGACAACCCGAAGGCGGTCTCGCAGGTCCTCTCCGCCCGCGTGCTCACCTCGGCTAACGCGCACGACTGCAATGACTTCGCCTCTCCGTGCAAGGTCGCTCCCGCCGAGTTCAAATCCTTCAGACTGACCGCCGCCGGCCTCGAAGTAACCCTGCCGCCTCTCTCCGTCGTGGCGCTCGGAGTAAAGTGAGCCATTTTCCGGACGCCGCATCGCGCGGCGTCCAATCCTGGTGTGATGATGTAGAACATTATCTCACTCCCACGACTCCTCGAACAAGGTGATGATATAATCAGAACAGTTTTTCACTCCCGATTCTCGATGAAAAGAGCACTGCTTGCCTGCGCTGCGGCGCTATATCTTTGCGCTGCGGCGCAGGGGCAGAATCCCATCATCCGCGACCAATACGCGGCTGACCCTACCGCCAGAGTCTTCGGCGGAAAAATCTATCTGTACGCCTCGCACGACATCATCAGTCCGGTGGATCCCGGCCGCCGATGGTTCGCGATGGCTGACTACCACGTTTTCACTTCCGATGACCTTATCGGCTGGACTGACCTCGGAGTCATTCTCCGTCAGGAAGATGTGCCCTGGGGCAAGCCCGACGGGTATGCTATGTGGGCTCCGGACTGCGTCTTCAGAAACGGCAGGTATTATTTCTTCTTTCCCGACGCCCCGTCGGAGGGTACCGGCTTCCGTGTGGGGGTAGCCGTCTCTCTTTCCCCGTCGGGTCCTTTCACTCCCGAAGCCGGCCCCATCGAAGGTGTGGAGGGAATCGACCCCTGCGTGCTTGTGGACAGGGACGGGACTCCCTACCTTTATTGGTCCGGTAACGGAGAACTGCGCGGAGCGAAGCTCCGGGACGATATGACCGCCCTCGATTCCGCTCCGGCCAGGGTCGACGGGAATCTTCCCGAGGGGTTCAAGGAGGGGCCGTTCGTATTCGAGAAGGACGGGCGTTACTACCTGACCTATCCCTGGGTGCAGGACAAGACGGAAACGCTGGCCTATGCTATGGGGGACAGTCCTCTCGGGCCTTTCGAGTTCAAGGGCATCATTATGGACCGGCACGCGGACGGGTGCTGGACTAACCATCATTCCCTGGTGGAATACAAGGGGCAGTGGTACCTGTTCTATCATCACAACGATTATTCCCCGCAATTCGACAAGAACCGCTCCGCCCGCATAGACAAGGTCATTTTCAATGCCGACGGCACCATTCAGCCGGTAACGCCGACCCTTCGCGGTGTGGGAGTCACTCCGGCGCGGGAGAAGATTCAGATGGACCGCTACAGTGCGGTCTGCCCTGTCGGGACGTGGATAGATTTCCTCGACCCTTCCGATGTCTTCGCGGGATGGTATGTCTGCCTCGCACGTCCATCCGTCTGGGTGGAATACGGAGATGTCGATTTCGGTTCGGAGTCACCTTCGGCTGCGGTCGTGAGAGTTCTTGCGGCCGGGGGCGGAAGGCTCGCCATCGGTGAGGGGGAGGGGGCTTCCTTCGTGGAAGTCGATCTGCCGCAGTGCTCTGACTGGACGGAAGTCAGAGCCTCTCTCCATCAGGATGTGAGGGGAGTCCGGTCCGTCAGAGCGAAGCTCACGGAAGGGTCGGATGTCAGGATAGACTGGATCCGCTTCGAGTAGAGGGCGGCATTCCGTCATTCCCGACTTGCGTTCGTCATGCCCGACCTGCTCGGGCATCTCGTGGCAGAAGGGATTGCCGGTCGGGGCCGGCAATGACGTAAAAAAACGCAGCCGGCAATGACGTGAAAGGAAAGCGAGTGGCGGAGAACGTCATGCCCGACGTGCTCGGGCATCTGCGGTGCGAGCGGACCTACAGGTCGAGGATCTTGAAGATGTTATAGGAAATGCCCTCGTCGAGGGCGTCTTCGCCCTCGCGGACTTTGAGGACTTTCACGACGCGGCAGGTGAGGGGGAGAATGAGGACTTCGTAGAAAGTCTTGAGCAGAATCTGGGAAATCATCAGCACCGGAATCTCTGAGGCGGGAACCACCCCGGCGAAAGCCAGCGGGAAGAAGATGAGGCTGTCGCAGCTCTCGCCCGCAAGGGAACTCACGATGGCGCGGAGCGAGAAACGTCTGGAGGAGCCGTCACGCAGCTTCATCTTGCTCATAACGAAGGCATTCGTGAAAGAACCGAGTATGAAGGCGACGAAACTTGCCCCCACTATGCGCGGAGCCAGACCGAAGATGGCGTGGAACCCCTCCTGATGCTCCCAGTAGGGGGCGGGAGGAAGGAAGTCGCAGAGCGCGCCCATAAGCACCACGAAAAAGTTCATCGCGAAGCCGGTCCAGATCAGAAGCCGGGCTTTCCTGTACCCCCAGACCTCGCATACGCAGTCGTTTATGATGTAACTCACCGGGAAAACCAGCAGGCCTCCCGTAATGGAGATCGGGCCGGCCGCTATCTGCTTTGTTTCGAGAAGGTTCGCCGTAATCAGGCAGACGCAGAAGAGTATGCTGAAAAGCATAAACAGCACGCTCACGCGCTTTTTTTCTTTTTCCATTTTAATCTTGTTTTAGAGGTTTCAAGTACTCCGGGACTCTTCGGAAGCCCCGCCCCATCCCGGCTTACGCCGACCGGGGAAATATGTCGCTCCGCAGAAGCCCTGCGGCAGCAGAGAGTCAGAGAATCTTCGCAAGCTCCCGGAACTTCCTTCGTGCCGGGGCCGAGCGGTACAGAATGTCGTAAACCAGGTTCAGGATGGGCATATTCACCCCGTGGGTCTCGTTCAGCTTATGCATACAGTCCACGGCATAATAGCCTTCCGCCACCATAGTCATCTCGTTCAGAGCCGAATTCACCGTACATCCGCGCCCGATGATCTGCCCCAGACGGCGGTTGCGGCTGAAAGTGGAATAGCTCGTCACCAGAAGGTCTCCCAGATAGGCCGGCTCCAGAGTGTCCCGGTCGAAAGGATAGGTCTGCTCTATGAAACGGGTCATCTCCCTCGCGCACTTGGAAACCAGCATCGCCTTGAAATTGTCCCCGTAGCCCAGACCGTCGCTCAGGCCCGCCGCTATGGCGTAGATATTCTTCAGAACCGCCGCATACTCAGCCCCGTAGAGGTCTGCAGAGTAGGAAGTGATGATGGAGCGCGAAGCGATCAGCGAGCGCACGGCCGACGCGTTCTCCTCATTCGAGCAGACGGTCGTCAGATAGGAAAGCTTGCCCATAGACACCTCCTCGGCGTGCGAAGGCCCGGCAATCATACAGATCTTCGAGAAGGAAATCCCGTAAGTGTCGTGCAGATACTCCGAAATGGTCTTGCACTCGTCGGGAACGATACCCTTTATCGCGGAGACGATGACCTTGTCCTCCAGAGACTCGCTCAGCGGAGCGAGGAAGGTCTTCAGAAAAGCGGAGGGCACGGAAATGAACACATATTTCACCCCGCGCACGGCCTCGTTCACATCGGCGAGAGGCCTGATGAGCGAGCGGTCGAATTCCAGCTCGCTCAGATACTTGGGATTATGTCCGTCGCAACGCAGACCCTCGCGGACCTCGTCGTTGCGGATATACCAGTTCAGTTCATTACCGTTAGCCGTTATCAGCCCCGCGACCGCAGTGGCCCAGCTACCGTATCCGATCAATGCACACGTCATAATAACACAATTTCTTCGGCCGGCTTCCGGCCGGCCAATCTTTCCCGCCCCCGCTCAGCGAGGCGGCGGGCCTGCAGCAGCCGTCGCAGGACGGACTCAGCCGCCGCATCGACCTCCCCGAACTTGCCGGGGTAGAGGGCAGCAGGCGGCGCAAAGATAGTGAAATTATTCAGGAATCACTTAACTTTAGAGTCGCAGTACCAGCAGCGTGTGACGCCGCCAGGAGTGCGGCGGAAGCGCGGGGGCACTTTCTCGCTGTTACAGATGCACTTGAGGTTCGAGCAGTGAAGGGCGGAATCGAGCAGCGGAGCCTCTCCCTGAGGCATACTGTGCTCCGGACTGTCCTTCCATTCCAGAAGCTTGCAGATCAGAGCCATACGCACGAACTTGCCGTTCTCCACCTGACGGAAATAGGCCGCCCTCGGGTCGTCGTCCACTTCGGTGAGAATCTCGTTCACCCTCGGGAGCGGATGCAGAACCGCCATACGGGACTTCGCGAGAGACATCCTCCGCGCATCCAGCACGAAACTGTCCTTCACCCTGTCGAATTCGTCCTCGTCCAGGAAGCGCTCCTTCTGCACCCTCGTCATATAGAGCACGTCCAGCTCGGGAAGCACTTCGTCCAGTTCCGAGGTCTCCTTGTACCTGATGCCCATCTTATCGCACACGTCCTGCTTTATGTAGTCGGGAAGCCGCAGTTCGTCCGGAGCGATGAGCACCACATTGATCCCGCTGTAGCGGGACAGGGCCTTTATAAGCGAGTGGACTGTGCGCCCGAAGCGAAGGTCTCCGCAGAAACCGATGGTGATGCCGTCTATCCCGCCGAGTTCGCGCGTGATGGTCAGAAGGTCGGTCAGGGTCTGGGTCGGATGGCTGTGGCTGCCGTCCCCGGCGTTTATGATCGGGACTTCCGACACTTCGGCGGCCACGAGCGGAGAGCCCTCCAGACTGTGGCGCATAGCGATGATGTCCGCGAAACAGCCCACCACACGGATGGTGTCCCGGACAGTTTCGCCCTTGCTCACCGATGAATTCTTCGCATCGGAGAAGCCCAGCACATTTCCACCCAGCTCCATCATAGCGGAAGTGAAGCTGAGGCGTGTGCGAGTGCTCGGCTCGTAGAAGAGGGTCGCGAGTTTTCGGTGGGCCATAAGGTCCCGGTACTTCTCCCTGTCCGCGATTATGTCCTGTGCGAGCACGAGAATCTCATCGGTCTCCTCCCGGCTGAGATCCATAGGGTCTATGAGATGTTTCATAAGCCGTCTCTGAATTCGATTATCCTGCTTTTCCACTCCGGGGCGATGTAGCCCTCTTCGGCAGCCACCTCCACGAGAGTGTCGAGATTGCTGAGGGAGAAGTTCACCGTGCCGGCCTGCGCGAGACGCTCCAGACCCCGGCGTATGCCGTAGGTGAAGATGCTGGCGATGCCGAGCACCTCGGCACCCTCTTCACGCAGGGCCTGCACGACCTCTATCGCGCTGCCCGCAGTGGAGATAAGGTCCTCTATCACCACTACTTTCGTCCCTCTGTCCATACGCCCTTCGATCCGGTTCCCCCGGCCGTGGCTCTTGGCTTCGCTGCGGACGTAGCCCATAGGCAGTCCGAGGATGGCGGCGGTAAGGGCCGCGTGGGCGATGCCCGCCGTGGATGTCCCCATAAGCATTTCCGCCTCGGGGTAATGCTCCATAACCGTCCCGGCAAGTCCGGCCTCTATCTTCGCCCGTACCGAAGGTGCGGAAAGGGTCAGGCGGTTGTCACAGTAGATGGGGCTTTTGATGCCGCTCGCCCAGGTGAAAGGTTCTTCGGGGCGAAGAAATACAGCTCCTATGGAAAGAAGTTCCTTTGCGATGATTCTGTCTGTCATATATTCAGTGGTTCCTTAGTGATTCCGTTCGTCCTTTCAGTCAAAATTTAAAAAATCTTCAAGACATCTTGCATAAGCCGCGGCAGGGTCCGGGGCGGCAGTGACAGGGCGTCCCACCACGATGTAGTCCGAGCCGATCTCCCGGGCACGTGAAGGGGTGGTGATGCGGGCCTGGTCGTCTTTCGAGCTGCCCTCGAAGCGGATTCCCGGAGTCACCGCGAGGAAATCCTGTCCGCAGGCTTTCTTGACCAGTCCGGCCTCGAGAGGGGAGCAGACCACCCCGTCCAGACCGGCGGCCCTGGCATTGGACGCGTAGCGTGCGATGACCTCCTCCATCGGAGCGTCGATCATCAGCTGCGAGCGCATACTCTCTTCGCTCGTGGAAGTGAGCTGCGTGACGGCGATAAGCAGGGCCCGCGTGCCGTCGGGGCGGGTGAGTCCCTCCAGAGCCGCGCACATCATCTCGACGGTGCCGGCGGCGTGGACGTTGCACATATCGATGTCCAGGCCGGAGAGCGCCCGGCAGGCTTTGCGCACGGTGTTAGGGATGTCGTGCAGCTTGAGGTCGAGGAAAATCCTGTGCCCCCGGGCGCGGATTTCTCTCACTATGGACGGGCCTTCGCTGTAGAAAAGCTCCATCCCGATCTTTACGAAGGGCTTGCGCTCGCCTGCGAAGAGGTCGAGAAAGTCCATCGTCTCGTTCCGGGACGAAAAGTCGCAGGCAATGATTACATCTTTTGGCATATTCTAATTGTTAAGTGATTCCTATATCATAACTGAGTTGTCCCTATAGACGACCACTCCGTCCTTCAGGGTCAGTCTGACCTTTCCCCGGACCTTCCATCCGTCGAACGGGGTGCTTCGCCCTTTCGAGAGGAAGTCGCGGCTGTCTATGGTGTATTCTTTTCGCAGGTCGATGACGCAGATGTCCGCCTTCTGCCCTACGGCGAGGCTTCCTCCCAGACGGAAAATGCGTCTTGGGGAGTCGCAGAGCGCGTTCACGAGACAGTTCAGGCTGAGCTTTCCCGTTAGCACGAGTGAGGTGTAGAGCACCGGGAAGGCGGTTTCCAGGCCGACTATACCCATCGCGCTGTCTTTCAGGCCGCCGGCCTTCTCCTCCGCGCTGTGAGGGGCGTGGTCAGTGGCTATAGCGTCTATCGTTCCGTCGCGCAGCCCTTCGATGAGCGCATCGCGGTCGGACCGGGACCGGATTGGCGGGTTCATCTTGAAGCCGCCGCTTTCCTGAAGATCCTCATCGCAGAGGCAGAGGTAGTGCGGAGCGGTCTCGCAGCTCACGCGCACCCCACGCATTTTCGCCTCGCGGATCAGTGCGACGCTCTCCGCCGTGGAGATGTGGCAGACGTGGTAGCGGCAGCCTGTCTTCTCGCAGAGCTGCAGGTCCCGCGCTATCTGACCCCATTCGCTTTCGGAGCAGATGCCCCTGTGGCCGCGGGCCCTGCAATACTCCCCGTCGTGGATGTAGCCTCCTCGAAGCAGGGAGTTGTCCTCGCAGTGCGCCGCGATGATGACATCCTCCCGGGCTGCGGCCTCCATAGCCCGGAGCATAATCTGCCCGCTCTGCACGCCGCTCCCGTCATCGGAAAATGCCGCCACGCTCCCTTTCAGCGCGGCGAAGTCCGTGAGGGTCACGCCTTTGCGGCCGAGGGTTATGGAGGCGTAGGGGAGTACCCGGATGATGGCGTCCCTCTCGATGATGTTCTGCTCCACCGCGAGGTGCTCGGGAGTGTCGGGGACGGGGTCCAGGTTCGGCATAGCGCAGACCGTGGTGTATCCGCCTGCGGCCGCTGCCCGCGAGCCGCTCGCAATGGTCTCCTTATATGAGAAACCGGGTTCCCGGAAATGTACGTGGATGTCCGCGAAGCTGTAGCTTACGAGGCATCCGCCCGTATCGATGATATGGACATCGCCCTCCGGCCGCAGGTTTTCCCCTATCCCGCAGATGAGTCCGTCCCTTATAAGGATGTCGGGACCGCTTCCTCTGAGCAGTATGCCCTCGTCGGATGATATGTGCTGTTTCATTTCCATATATTATACAGTGCCCCGCTGAACCCTATCTCGCGCAGCCGACTATCTCCCTTATGTCCTCTATCCCGAGCCTTTCCATAAGAGCCGGCAGGGCGGCTATGATCTCCGGGCAGACGAAAGGGTTGCGGAGGTTCTCCGCCCCCACCTGCACGGCGCTCGCTCCGGCCATCATCATCTCCAGCACATCCTCGGCGCAGCTGACTCCGCCGCAGCCCATAACGGGGATGCGGCAGGCCCGGGACACCTGATGCACCATCCTGACCGCTACGGGGAATACTGCGGCTCCGGAGAGGCCTCCCATCCCCGCCGCCAGAACAGGCCGCCGGCTGCGGATGTCTATCCGCATACCGAGCAGGGTGTTTATGAGCGTGAGCCCGTCCGCTCCGGCATCCTCGCAGGCTCGGGCAATCTTCACTATGTCAGTCACGTTCGGGCTGAGCTTGACAAACACCGGCTTGCGGCAGACCTCCTTCACGGCTTTCGTGACGGCTGCGGCCGAGGCGGCGTCCGTGCCGAAGGCCATACCCCCGTTATGCACGTTCGGGCAGGAGATGTTCACCTCTATGATATCTATGCCCGCGCAGGAATCCGCCTTGGCGCAGCTGCGCCTGTATTCCTCCACGGAAAAGCCGCTTATGTTCGCGATTACGGCATTGTGATAGACTCTGCGCAGCTGCGGCACTTTCTCCGCCACTATCGCGTCTATCCCCGGATTCTCAAGCCCGACGGAGTTCAGCATCCCCTCCCGGCACTCTGCGATGCGCGGGGTGGGGTTCCCGAAACGCGCCTGTTCTGTGCCGCCTTTCAGGCAGATGCCGCCGAGGACATTCAGGTCGAGAGAGTCGGCAAGCTCCGCTCCGAAGCCGAAGCAGCCACTGGCCGGAATGACCGGATTCGGCAGCGAGACCCCGCAGAGGTCCACCGAAAGATTCTTCACCATAATATCTCCTCCTTTCTGAATACGGGTCCGTCCTTGCATACTCTTTTCGCTCCCGAGGCCGTGCGGACGGTGCAGCCGCAGCAGAATCCGGCCCCGCAGCCCATCCGCTCCTCCAGACTAGCTTCACCCCCGCCTTCCAGCATCGAACAGACCGCACGCATCATATTCAGCGGCCCGCAGGTGTAGAAGAAATCGTACTGCGGCCTGGCGAGGGAGATCGCGTCCGTCACGAAGCCCCGCGTCCCCGCGCTCCCGTCCAGCGTGGCCAGAAGGGGAGTCACTCCCAGCGCCTCGAACTCCCGCACGAGCACGATGTCCTCGGCAGAGTTGAAGCCGAGCGCGACGCTGACCTTCCTGCCCAGGGCGAGCAGCTCACGGCACAGCAGATGCAGCGGAGCGGCTCCGAGACCTCCGCCGACCAGAAGGGCGGACTCCCTGCAGGACTCGGACGAGAATCCCCGTCCGAGTCCTGTCAGTGCGTCCAATCTTTCTCCTTCCCTCATCCCCGCAAGTTTCTCCGTACCCGCCCCTACTCTCTTGTAAAGGAGGGTGAGACCCTCAGAGCCGCAGTCGCACACGGATATGGGGCGTCTCAGGTAGAAGCCGTCCAGAGCGATGTCCACGAACTGACCGCCCCGGGCCGTGAACGGCTCATCGGTGCTGATGCGGAGCCTGAAGATGTCCTTCCCCACAGGTCCGTTCGAGTCTATTCTGAATATTGTCTTGCGCATAGCCATAAGCGGAATGAAGTGATTCCCGAAAAATACCGGATATTGTTCTCCTATCATAAAAAAGTTGCCCCGCAAAGGGCAACTTTTTCAGAATTACTGTCTTTCGATGACGTTGGTACGAACCCAATTATAATCACTGTAGAATTCGTACCATTCGTAGAGGTAGGACTTGAATGTCCAGAGGTCGAACTCGATGTGGCCTTGTCCGCAAGCCACCGGCCCCATATTGTCGGCGGTCATCGCGGAATTCAGGAATACGGCGCAGTCCACTCCGATGTAGGTCGGGGCGGGGGTGAAGTATCCGCTCTGAAGCGGGACGACCCCGTTGAAGTTCGAAGTCACGATCCAGGCTCCCAGCTTGATGTTCGCGTCATTCTTGAAAATGTCTCCGAGGGTACGGCCGCTTCCCGCATAGTAATTCAGTATGGTCTTCACTTCCTCCGGTTTGAGAGCCTTGTTGAAATTCTCGGCTCTGTTCGGACCCCACATAAAATACTCGTCGCACTCGTCGTGGCTTGACCATACGCAAGGAAGAGGACTCCAGGCGGGACTGCGGTAGTTCGGATAGTCGAGCGGATAGGAATCCATCACGAAATGCACTCCCTCGATCTGGCAGATGCCCCTGTTGTCGTGACGCTCCACCGGACGGTTCTTTATGTATTCCGAGAACTCTTCGAATTTCTTTATGTTATTCCCGAGTATTTTCGCGCGCGAGTCGTCGTCGATGTCGGTGCGGAACATATGGTAGAGCTGGGTCAGGTAGAGGTTCTGCGCGGCCACGGCGATGTCGCTGGCGCGGAGACCCTCTCTTGCGGCATAGCCCTGGCTCTCCCAGGCCGTGGTGTTATACGTGTAGAGGTCGTACATATTGAAGATGTCCCTCTGCTCTATGACCGTGGTCAGCAGGAAGTCCATATAGTTCATTCCCTGCACATATACCGGGTTTCCGCCGACGCTGTGGGAAGCCCAGTCGAGGATGATCTTCGATACGTCCTCCTCGGTCTTGGCGTTGCTCAGGCGGATATAGTATTCTTCATTGAAATTGGTGAGTTCGTTCACCCATTTGCTGCGGTCGTTCAGCTTGCCCTCGTAGGTGGTGTTCTTGTAGAGGATGGTCATCTGCGCGAGCTGGCTGCTGATGGCGTTCACCTTGTCGAGAATCTCGTCAAGCTGGGTGTCCTCTCCGGAAGCGGGGAAGAGCATATCCAGAAGCACGCCCACGCCCTTGCCCCAGGCCGTGGTGGCAGCCGTCTTGCCGGCCCAGACGAGAAGTTCCATCCAGTCTATGCCCGCCGTCAGCTCCGGGGTGGACTGGAGCGACAGGCTGAGCTTGCGCGGTCCCGTGTACTCGGCGTCTGTCGGCAGGAGCGACGGTTCGAGCTTCACGGCCTTGTAGTAGCTCAGACTGTTTCCTGTAAGGAAATAGGTCGTGGGATTTTCGGGGTCGTCTCCGGGGGTCGTGAGGACATTTCCGATGCGGGTGAAAGTCGCGGTCTTTCCGTTCAATACTATGTTGAAGTGTTCGGGAGTGTCGCTCCCCGAGCCGTGATAGTCTATGGAGGCGACTTCCTTGGACTTGATTTCGTAGCCTCCGTTGAGGGTATAGTCCATATCGTAGAACTCGGCCGTGGAATCTTCCGTTATCCTGAGAATCTTGACGGAGGTCACTCCGTTATCGGAAACCGTCATCGTTCCCTCCCAGACCCCTCCGAGGGAAGAGGGAACTTCGTGTTCGTGCTGTTCGCAGCCCATCACGGCGAGAACTCCCGCAAGAATGAGCACCGTCCTGAAGAATGTGCTTTTCATATTGATGTATAATAAAAATGTGTTCCTTATTGAGGCGTACAATTTTGCAAATGTATGTGTTTTAACTTTTTCACGCAAAATTTTATCGTTTTGCTTCAAAAAGCTTTTCGCGAGAGGGCTTGGCGATCCTGAAATATTCACTTCCTTGCGCTCTGCACGGCGTGTTGAAAAAATTGTTGAAAACTTGGTCCGGACTGTCGCAGCGGAGAACGGGCTTATGTCTAAATTTGACGACACGCCGCGCGGGCGGCAGGGGTATTATTTATGGTATATAGATTCTGACTTTAAAGAAAAACGCTATGGATGTACGTAAAACCAACGGATCGTTCGAAGAATTCGACAAGGCTAAACTTGCGAGAGGTATTCATCAGGCATATAAATCGGCAAAGGAATATTGCGATGACTCCATCGTGGTCTCCATCATAAACAATCTCTACGTTTACGAGGGCATCGCCAGTTCGGAGATCCGCCGCCAGGTGGTGGACTCCCTTATGTCCATAAATAAAAGGGTGGCTCTCGCGTATATAGAGAAGTTCGATGCCGACGTGGACCTGAGGCGCAAGCGTGACTTCATAAAGGACTACATCGCCGCCTCGAACGCGGCTACGGGCTCGAAGTTCGACGCGAACGCGAACGTCACGCGGAAGAACATCGTCACCCTCGGGAACGAACTCTACAAGGAGAACAATATCAAGCAGAACCGCTACATTATGTGCGACAAGATAAAGACTCTCTACGGAAAGTCTCTTGCAGACCAGTATCTGAAGGACCTGAATTCGCACGTGCTGTACAAGCACGACGAGAGCGGCACCCCGGGATTCCCGTACTGCGTTGCCATCTCGATGTACCCCTTCCTCATCAGCGGTCTGCGCGAGCTGGGCGGAGTGTCGATAGCCCCTACCGACCTCAAGTCCTTCTGCGGCGAGTTCATAAACCTCGTGTATTCGGTTTCATCCCAGTTTATGGGGGCGGTGGCCACTCCGGAGTTCCTTATGTATCTGGACTATTTCATCCGCAAGGACTACGGTGACGACTACATCTCCAGACTCGACGAGGTGGTGGAGCTGAATGTGAAGAAGCGCTCTCTCATAAAGGTGATAGACAATTACTTCCAGCAGGTGGTACACTCGATGAATATGCCTGCCGGAAACCGGGGATACCAGACGGTGTTCTGGAACATCAGCTACTTCGACCGCAATTATTTCGAGGGCGTGTTCGGCGAGTTCCGCTTTCCTGACGGGAGCGCTCCTAAGTGGGAGACCCTCGACTGGCTGCAGAGGCATTTTATGAACTGGTTCAACGAGGAGCGTAACCGCTATATCCTCACTTTCCCGGTGGAGACTATGGCGCTGCTCACCGACGGCGGGGACGACTATTCGGACAAGGACTACGCCGACTTCACCGCGGAGATGTGGGCGAAGGGCCACAGCTTCTTCTGCTACATTTCGAACAGCCCCGACTCCCTGTCGAGCTGCTGCCGCCTGCGCAACAGCCTGACCGACCTCGAGGACAAGGAAGACACTGCCCACAACCATACCACTCACCAGTACTCGATGGGCACGGCCTCCGTAGCCACAGGCTCCAAGTCCGTGATGACGGTGAACCTGAACCGCCTGATACAGGATTCGGTGCGCCGCTACTTCCTGGAGCGCAGGGGAGTGGTCCTGCCGGAGGGCAAGCCGCTCGATCCGAAGGCGAACTTCTACGACAAGGACGACCTCTTCACGAACTACATCGACAAGGACATCACCGAGATGACGGAGCGCGTCCACAAATATCAGATAGCCTTCAACGAAATCATCAAGGACTTCCTCAAGGCGGATATGCTCGACGTTTACAAGGCGGGCTTCATAGATATGCGCAAGCAGTACCTGACGGTGGGCGTGAACGGTCTGACCGAGGCCGCCGAGTTCCTCGGACTCAAGGTGTCTCCGAACCCGGAGTACGGCTACTTCGTGAACAGCGTGCTCGAGACCATAAACATCGCGAACCGCAAGGACCGCACGCCGGAGGCGATGTTCAACACCGAGTTCGTGCCGGCGGAGAACCTCGCGGCGAAGAACTACAAGTGGGACCGCAAGGACGGATACTTCGTATCGTCCAAGCATAACCTCTACAGCTCCTATTTCTACAATCCGGAGGACGAGACCGTGTCGATGATAGACAAGTTCAAGCTGCACGGCGAGGATTTCGTGAAGTATCTCGACGGAGGCTCCGCCCTGCATATGAATCTCGCGGAGCATCTCTCGAAGGAGCAGTACAGGCAGCTTCTGAACGTGGCCGCGCATTACGGGACGAACTATTTCACCTTCAACGTGCGCAACACCGTCTGCAACGAATGCGGATACATCAGCAAGGACACGCTCACCAAGTGCCCTAAGTGCGACGGGCAGAACCTCGATTACCTCACGCGCGTCATCGGCTATCTGAAGAGGGTTTCCTCCTTCGCGGAGCCGCGCCAGTACGAGGCCCGTCACCGGTACTACGATGAGGGTAAGCAGACGGAGAATATCGGATGATAAAGTATCTTCCGCAGCTGACGGACGTAGTCCTGGAAGAAATACCGGACAGAGTTACCCTGGCAGTCGAAATCACGAACTGCCGGGGTAATTGTCCCGGATGCCATTCGCCGTTTCTGCGGCGGGACATCGGAGAGGAATTGGCCGGAACGGCCTTGGATAAGCTTCTGGACGAGAATTTCGGAGTGAACTGCCTGCTCTTTCTCGGCGAGGGGAGTGACCTCGACGGGCTGCTCGCGCTTGCCTCGCACGTGAGGAGGACTCATCCGGGGGTGGAGCTTGCGCTCTATTCGGGACGCGAGCGGGTCGAGAGTGAGATTATGGCGACTTTCGACTATGTGAAGACCGGGCCTTATGTCGAGGAGCTGGGGCCTCTGAGCGAGAGGACTACGAATCAGCGGCTCTACTTCCGGGGCGAGGACATCACTTCGCGTTTCTGGAGGAAGCCGGAGGGGGAGTGAGCGGCGCTTTCGTAACGGTGCCGGGGCGCTCGGGTTAAAAAAGACAGGCGGAAACGCTTCCGTATTTATAAAATCACTAATTTTGCAGTTCGAATAACATCAATCTTACGTATATGAAGACTGTCGTAAAACATTCTCTCATCCTCGCGGCCATTCTTATGGTAATCGGCTCGGTTTCGATGCCGGCGCAGGACAAGACCATTAAAAGGAAGGTCGCCATCGGGCGCTTCTCTAACGAGACCCAGTACGCCAAGGGTCTTTTCTATGACAAGGAAAATGATCCGATGCGGAAGCAGGCTCTGGACATTCTCTCCTCGAAGCTCGCCTCCAGCGGGAAGTTCATTCTTCTGGAAAGGGACGATCTGGACGTGCTCGTCGCCGAGGCCGGCAAGGATATGAACAAGATCGGGGCCGACTACATCATCCTCGGATCCATAACCGAATTCGGACGCAAGGCCGAGGGCCAGCAGAAGGTCTTCTCCTCCACGAAGACCCAGACGGTCGAGGCCGGAGTGAGCATCCGTCTCGTGGAGTCCGCCACCGGACTCATCATCTACTCGGACGAGGCCAAGGGCTATGCCGAGACTTCCACGAAACAGACTATGGGACTGGGCGGTACGGCCGGATACGATGCGACGCTCAGCGACAAGGCGATTTCCGCCGCCCTGAGCCAGCTGGTGGAGAACATCATAAACAAGTGTATGGACAAGCCTTGGAGGTCTTACATCCTCTCGGTCGAGGACGGTTCCTACATTATCTCCGGCGGAGCCTCGCAGGGGCTTGCGGCAGGTGACACTTTCTATGTCTATAAGAAGGGGAAAGTCGTGAAGAACCCTCAGACCGGGCTGGACATCGAGCTTCCGGGACAGAAGATAGGGTCCGTGTCCGTGATTTCTTCTTACGGGGACACTCCGGAAAGCGAGATTTCCTTCTGCAGCTACGAGGGCGGCTCTCTCGATGCCGAGAATCTTTCAGATTATTACATTTCAGACAAATAAGCGCTTATGAAGAAGATTATTATGACGGCCGTGTGCAGCCTTCTGCTGTGCTCGTGCGGAGTCGGCTCCTATTCGGTGTCTTCCGGCAAGGCCGACGAGGGAATGCTCTCGTTCGTCAGTGCGGACAAGACCGCACTCGTCGTGACCGTGGATGAGCGGACCTACGATATGAATTCCGTGAAGACGAAGGCCTGGCGCAAGGACAGGAGCATAAAGAAAACTGCTCAGAACACCATTTTCCTCACTCCCGGAAAGCACGAGGTCGCTGTTTCCAGAGACGGCAGGGAGGTTTACCGCAAGACGCTTTACATCTCCGTACAGGAGCATAAGATAGTGGAGCTATGAGAAAAGTCCTGATCGCGCTCGCCTCGGCGGTGCTTCTCTCCTCCTGCGGCACTCCGACCACGACCCTGTATTACTGGGGCGGCTATTCGGACGGGGCGACCGCTTACGAGCACCTCGCCTACAAGTCCTACGACAAGCAGTCGCCTCAGAGCATCTGCGGTCTTGTCGCCGTGTATGAGAATATGGTGTCGCATCCGGGAGGGTCGCGCCAGGTGCCTCCTCCGGGCATCTGCGCCGAATACGGCTATCTCCTTCTGCAGCCGGAGACCGCCACCACCTTCCTGGAAAATGCGAGCTCTTCCCAGAAGAGCCTTTTCGGCAGCACGGATTACAGCGTCCTGTTCCGCGAAAGGGGACAGGAGATGCTCGAAAAGGAAATCGAGTATTATCCCGAGTCCGCTAAATTCATAGAACCTCTGATCAAAAAGCTCGCGAAATGATGAAGAAGATTATTCCCATACTTATGATGGCTGCGGTGCTCTGCTCCTGCGGAACCGCAAACCGCATCACGCGTGAGTCCCAATATGCGGCGATGTACGAGAATATGCCTCTCACCATCCTGGTGATGCCGCCTATAAACAACACCTCGAACGTCGAAGCCAAGGACCTGCTCTACACTTCGATCAGCCGTCCTCTGGCGGAAGCCGGGTATTACGTCATCTCTCCTCTTCTGGCGATGGACATCCTGAAGGCCGAGAGCGCGTATGACGCCGAAATGTTCATCGACAAGCCTCTGACTATGTTCAGGGAGTATTTCGGAGCCGACGCGGTGGTCTTCTCCCAGATCGACACCTGGACGAAGAGGGGATTCGGCATCGACACGAAGATCAGGTATATGATAAAATCGACCGCTTCGGGTGATATCCTCTT
The DNA here is from genome assembly GCA_030529945.1 of Bacteroidia bacterium. Lineage (GTDB taxonomy): Bacteria > Bacteroidota > Bacteroidia > Bacteroidales > UBA932 > Cryptobacteroides. The sequence goes on from JAUMVX010000032.1 coordinate 17,833, forward strand.
CGACAGAAGCTGCGACCTGTATCTGGACCTTTCGGAGAACTCCGGCGGGCATTCGATACTCTCCACCCTCGTGGATCTGGCCGTGTCGGCGATAAATACCGCGACGACAGACCATATAGTCGCGGCCCGTCGGGCCAATTATTACATTTTCAGCGACATTCCTCGCGGAAAATACAGCCCCGAGTATCTCCAGGACAAGGAAGTCGAGGCCCAGCCGAAGGACATCAAGAAATAAATTCACCTGAATAATAAGAAAGCGGGCTTTTGCCCGCTTTCTTTCATTAATGGAGTTCTACAGCCTTATCCCGAGCCTTTTTCCGATCCAGTATTCGAAGAGTTTCTTTTCGCCCTCGTCCGCTTCCTGGAGCGCGTTCATACAGCCGTATTTCAGCCCGCTCTGCCCGTCCGCCCATTCGAGCTTTCTCTTAAGGTAGTCCAGACTCTTCGGCTTGCGGATCATCAGGTTCACACCTTTGTGCGGCTTGTGGATCAGCATCCCCCTGCTTTCGGCAAGCACGAAGAAGAATCCCTGTACATTGAACTGCTCCTTGTCCCTGAATCTGTGGCGGACATTCCTTTCTATGCTCTCGGGGTGAGCGGTGAAATACTCCTCCAGCACGCTCTTGAAGATGGGATAGGGCTCGTGCGGCAGGTAGTAGAAATGCCTCCCTCCGGCCATCTTGGCTCCGTTCAGCAGAGAATCCTTATAGGTGAAACGCTTGTGGTGGTGTTTCTTGAGGCGCACGGCCCTGAGCACTTCCATCAGGGCTGACGGGAACGTGCCGGAATAGCACACCACCTTCCCGTTCCTGAACAGATCCTCCTTTTTCGAGGGAGCGGCGAAGAAGAAGTCATCGTTCATATAGATGAACTCCTCGCTCAGGTCCGGTATGCGCCACATCATCGTCTCCACGGCGAGGCTGTTGAAGACTGGAAGGTACTGCTCGTAGCCTTCGAAAATGCTGCGGTGGTCCACTATGACCACCGGAACCCGGTTACCCGGGAAGTTCTTCTCGATGAACTCATCCAGCCGGGGGTCCTGCCTGTCAGTGATGATGAATATCCTTTTCACATAGGGGGCGAAGCGGAGTATGGACGCCACCGCGAACCGGATCTCATTGCTCTGGACGAAGCGCTGCGGTCCGGCGATGTCCTCGAATCTGTCCTCCTTTTCCTCCGTTATATACTTGACGCGCTCAGCCTTCAGCTTCGGGTCATTGCCGTTCACCCAGGTCAGCACGGCATCGATTTTAGTAAGGTCTGCCATTGATGGTAAGAGTTATGAATGCCTCTGCGGCTTGGTTTGTGGTCTTGCCGGGCGCAAATATAGTATTTCCAATGGAAACTGCGGCTTCTCAGAGCGCTTTTATCCAGGTTATCATCTCGGAAAGGACATCCGGAGAGAAGGTCTCCTCGATTTCCTTGTACTCGGAGAATTCGCCTGTGGTGCAGTGCTGGAAAAGGTGGTTGAGACCTTCCTCGGCGCGGATGAGGTTCCTGCTGCCGGCGGGGAGTCCCTCCCGGAGCGCCGCGAGATTGCGCTCGCAGTCCACCTGAGTGTCCTTGCTGCCGTTCAGAGCCAGGACGGGGCAGGTGACCCCGGACAGGCTCCGCGACACGTCCAGTCCCAGAAAGTATTCCATATACGGCGTGCGCAGCTGCTTAACCGCCATACTGTAGTTCTGCTTCAAGGCATCGGACAGGTCATAATCCTCCGCCGAAGGAAGCGGCGAGCGGGACGTTATGGCATCGAAAGTGTCGGAAAGAAGACGGGCGAATGCTTCCACTTCAGCCTCGCTCAGGCCGGCGCTGCGATAGGCTCGCCTGTTCTGTGCGAGCAATGTCTCGGCTCCGGAGATGACCATTCCCGCCAGGCTTATGACGAAATCCGCCTGCCCCTCGGCCGCGAGCATAAGCGCGACGGTCCCGCCCTCGCTGTGCCCGATGATTCCGACACTGTCGAAACGGCTTCTCAGAAGTTTCACTCCGGCCAGTGCGTCGTTCTTCAGGTCTTCGGTCGTGCATAGGACGACGTCTCCCGTCGATTCCCCGAATCCACGGTCATCGTAGCGGAGCGTGGCTATTCCCGCCTTCGCGAAAGCGTCGGCGATGACTGCGAAAGGCTTGTGGCTGAACATCTCCTCGTCCCGGTTCTGGAGGCCGCTGCCCGTGACCATAATCAGCACCGGAGTATTCCGTCCGCAGTTCTCGGGGAGCGTCAGCGTTCCTTTCAGCACCGCGTCGCCGTTAGTGAAGGCCACTTCCTCGGTAGTGTAAGGGAACGGCCCGAGGGGAGTCTGCGGCCGCCTGAGGACGGGCGCTCCCGGCGTGAGCGTCAGCGGAAATGACATCCCGTGCTGGGTGAAAGTGCCCGCTATGACCTTCCCGGCCCACAATCCCCGGAACGAAGCGCCGATCGCCGGCACATTCAGCGTGATCCCTCCGGTCGTGCCTCTGGAGACCTCGACCGGAATCTCCTCGGCACCCTGGTCCGGCACATCCAGCGTGGCGGATTCTTCCCCGAGGTGGAAGACGAGCGAAAGCTCCACCCCCGAGACCTTCAGCTTTCCCGTCCAGTCGCCGGTCTGAGCATTCATAGAAAACGCGGCCGTAACGGCCAATACCGCAGCGATGCAAGTCTTTTTCATAATCTGTTATTTTTTTTAATGTGCGGACAGAGTCCCGGATTCTCCAGTTCGAGCAGGGCTTTTTTGGCCGCAAGGCCGCCCGCGAAGCCGGTCAGCGAGCGGTCGCTCCCGATGACGCGGTGGCAGGGGATGAGAATACCTATGCCGTTGGCTCCTATGGCTTGCGCCGCCGCGCGTGCTCCGAGAGCGTTGCCAGTGAGCTGCGCGATCCGGGCGTATGTCCGTGTTTCTCCGTAAGGAATTACGAGCAGTGCCTGCCAGACCCGCATCTGGAAGGGGGTGCCGGCCATCTGCAGGGGGATGTCGAAAGAGCGGCGCGTCCCCGCGAAATACTCGTCAAGTTCCGCTCTCACACGCTCCAGCAGCGGGGACGCGCCTTCGCGGAACTCCGCTTTTACGCGCTCCGGGAGCGGAGTGGCCTCCTCGCTGAACTCTGCTTTCAGCAGACGCGCGAGACGGCGCATACTATGCTGCGCACGGTGCCCGGTATTCCAGTCGCAGAGGCACAGCTTGCCGCCCGCCTCCCCCAGAATCATCTCCCCCACAGGGGAACCGTATCGTCCGATAATGACTTTCATCTGCTGTAGGGACTTTAGTTGGTGACGGACGGCGGTCATTTGTTCCGTGAAAGCGAGTGGCAGTTTTCAGAAAGCGCCGCTTCGATCAAGGGCAGCAGCTGCACATCGGCGGGGAGCCAGCGGACGGTGCGGAGGCTGGCGGCACTCAGCCAGCGGGAGGCTTCGTGTTCGTTCAGATGAAGGGCTTCCGTAGTGAGATGGCAGAGGAAACAGTACATCGTCAGGTGGAAAGCGGGATAATCCCACTCGATGGTCTGCAGCAGATTATCCACGGTGATTTCGGCATCAAGTTCTTCTTTTATCTCGCGCACGAGAGCCTGCTGAGGGGTTTCTCCCGGTTCCAGCTTCCCTCCGGGGAATTCCCACCAGTCCTTCCATTCGCCATAGCCTCTCTGGGTGGCGAAAACTTTTCCGTCCCTTATGATAATTGCCGCGGACACGTTCACGTTTTTATGGCATTCATTAAGCATACCCATCGACTGTCGGTTAAGATGTTTTCCGCACAACCGCTGACAAATGTAAGCATTCTTTTCGAGGCTTGAAAGGGAAAGCGGTGTGCGGCGGAGGGGAGAAGATTGCCGGTCGGGGCCGGCAATGACAGAAATGGTCAGAGCCGGCACTGCACTCTTTCCCTGTTCTCCGCACTCATTGACATAGCGGCTGTGTCGGCAATCTGTGAGTACTCATGGTCGGTCGAGCTCGGCGGGGAGTCTGTCCCGGAACTGCTGCTTCTGAAGGGTGCGCTCCGCACCTTTCGATTGCAAAGCCGGGGTGGCATCGGCGGGAAGTGTCAGGAACATGCGGATGTGGTGCCGGAGGATGCTGTCCATAGCGGCTCGCTCTCCCACGCGGCACTGAACCCCATAGCCTTCAAGTCTATCTCGGGGAACCTGCCGAATAGAGCCAGCAATTTCTCCTTGAAATCGTTGTTCGGGGAGATGATGTCGAGAAAGTACTTGATGATACAGATATTATAGTAGGTTCTCCGCTTGTCCGTTGCAGAATCTATCCAAGGTCGTGTCATGCCGGTCATGTCGTTCGAGATAATGGCGTTGACCTTGTTCCAGACCCGCGCATGGTGGCCACAGGATTTTCTGGTCAGGGTGATAATGTTCATCCACGATTCAAGTACCGGGGCGTGAAGATAGAACTTCTTAGCTACGGCTTTCTTGTGCCCGGAGGAAAGATTCCTGTAAATCCATGTGATGTTGCCGAAAGGGAGTATCTCCGACAATATCCAGGCTGGGGGATAGGTATCTGAATAAGTGTTCTTGAAATGCTCTATGAAATCTTCTGTCGAATGGGAGTACTCCTTCTGAATAAGCGAAAGGGTTCCCTTGTTGACGTATGAAGGGTTGGTCATCCAGAATATGTCTCCGGTTCGGTTTATGACGGTACTGACCACGGCTGCCCGGAAAGCCACTTCAATCTTCTCTATCTCATTGAATAGAAGCATCCGGAGTTTCTTGTCGAATCGGTAGAGTCTGAGAACTTGGTCGAATGTGGTGCCGGGTTTATACTGGTGCGCAGTCTTTGGCTCTGAAAGGAATGGAAACATATAGGCGCTGAGCCTGTAGTAGCCGATGTTGTCGAGGTATAGCTGCGCACGGGCTTCATCTGGAATGACGAGACCTCGCTGTTTTAGTTGTTGCACCAGCTGGGCCGGTGACATCGAAGGCTTGGTGTATGGTACCATATAGTACAAAAAAAGACCCGCCAATTTAAGCATTGTGAAGAGGCTCGGCGAGTTCTAGTGATGCAAAGATACAACCTTTTTTCATTCTTGCAAAAAAACGACGTCATGCCCGACTTGCTCGGGCATCTCGTCAGACACGGGATTGCCGGTCGGAGCCGGCAATGACGGGTCTGTAGTTATTTTTTTTGAGAAAAAGGGGAAATGCTTATCTTTGTGGGATTTATTGTCAAAGGTGTATTATTATGAACAAAACTTTTCTTAAAGAAGGTGTTTCCATTCTTTTGGGAATTGCCGCCGTTATGGGGTGTGAACGCCATAAGACAGAGTATCCCTCTCCATCCGATGGGGTGTGGGAAGGTCCGCTGACAGTTACTGAAGCGGGAACCACGCTGAAGCTTCTCAACGTGACCGGTTCTACCGCCGAATTCTATGATATGAACTATTCTTTGGCCAATGGCTACTCGACCAAGTCCAAGACAGTTTCCGATATGAAGCTTGTCCGCGGCGACAAGAATTCACGCAGTTTCAAGGTTACACTCGACGGTAACGAATACGAGTTCGTTTATGACGGCGATTCCGTGATCTGTTCTTCGGACGGCAAAAGCCAATATACTCTCACGTCCAATACGATGAATTACTATAAGCCGGTCATTTACAGTCCGCTCCTCCTGACGAATGATAAGGAATTTGTCGGCCCCGTCTCGTATGCTAAGCCTACTTTTACATCTGCTTCCCTTGAGGCAGATTTCAATTGGCTCGAGTTCCTTGAGTGGGCGGGGAAGACCGCAGCCACTACGGCCTGGGGCAAGGGAGTGGGCACGCTTCTGGATTTGCTGTTCCCGCCATCCGGCTCCACGACCACTCTGGATGACCTGCTGGACAAGATGAACGCCATCACTGACCAGCTGAACCAGATGACCTATCTTTACAAGAATACTACATACGAGGCCAAGCTCAACGACCGCAGCAAATATGTCAGCGAGCTCACCAACTACAATTCGTCATTCTATGTGCGTCTGAGCAACGCCAAGACGGAAGAGGATGTCGCCAAAATCATAGACGAATGGTCAAAGAACACCGTAGGCGGCAATCCCGTGTATGTACAGGGACTCAATTTCATAGACTTCCTCCTCAATACGGTCGTCGAACAGAGGGACATATACAATATGTATGACCTTTATACATACAATACCACGGCTTGGGAGAGTGAGGGATATGCCGTCAGGGAGGCTCTCCGCGCGGGCGATATAGCTGTCGCTGCGGAGAATCTGTATCTGACACAGCTCTATTATACATTGAGGACTGATCTGGACGATGCTTCAAAGAAGAAAATACTTGATAACAACATCGAGAAGTTCAACATTTTCACGGAGTACATCAAGAATCGTCCTGTGGAGCACCACGATGACAGGCTGATATGCCAGATCGCCGGCTGTCACTTCGTTATGGATGCCGTCAATTATGGGGTCGTGACATCAGGTCATTACAGGAACCCGTCCTGGTGCAGTATCCCTCACACGTGGATAGAATATGATACTGATTTGGATTTCATCTATGGGCCGAACAAGACAGAGCATTACAACAGGTCACTCACTCCAGACGAAGTGAAGAAAATTCTCGATTATTACAAAGGGTCGGATTGGACTTTGGCTCAGATCTTCAGGAATGCCGGTTTCAAGTTTTCAATGGCTACGCGGCCCGAACAGTCGCTCATTCTTACTCTTCAGAGTAAAGGCTATTCCGCTGACAAAGAAATCGTGGGACTTGACAACTCCGTCAACTATTACGCGAAATCATCAAGTGAGGTCGGCCCTAAGTATGTAGGTAAAGGATTTTTCGAGGTCAAGGGAACCATATACACCTGGTATCTGCAGCTTACGCGTTGGGTCACTTTCAACGATAATCAGGTCTGGATCAGAACCAACGTCCTGGAAAGGTAGTGGTTTTTCGTCAAGACTCCGCAGACGCGGGCTTCGGCAGATTGACACGGCGGCTGAGTGCCGCCGTGTTTTTTTTCGCCTCGTAAGTAATCATTTTGTTATCTTTACGCAAAATATGTATACAATGAGAAGAATATTTGCATTTTTGCTTTGCCTGGCGGTGGCATCTGTCCTCAAGGCCCAGAATATTGCCGGGGTCTGGGTTCAGGCCAATTCCGCTTCCGATGGAGGAAGCGAAATGACGGTTTCAGACACGCTGAAACTATCAGCGGACGGTGTTTTCCGCGATGTCGTCATCATCGGAATGTCGATGGATGAAGGAGACAGAGAGAATACCACAATCAGGATGCAGGTCTTGTGCAGCGGAAAGTGGACTTGCGAAAACGCCGTGTTGACGCAGACTTACGATATCAAATCCATCAGTTCCGAAGTGCTCGAACAGCCGGAAGGTTTTCCGAAGATGTTCGCGAATATGATTACCAAGGCAACAGTCTCGGAATTCAAGAAGCAGGCGAAGAAACCTCAGCGTTCCGAGGTGCTCTCCGTGACAGCCGATACTCTCAAACTCAAGGATATCGGAGAGAAAAACCCCGAAATCGACACTTACGTGCGCGTGGAATAATCGCGGCTATAGAACATTGTGCTTCTGGTCAAGTTCCAGCCTCCTTCTGCTTGAACTGCCGAGATTTCCTCGGTAGTTCGGTTTCTGTTCAGTTGAACAGGAGTGCAGTGACGGCCACAAAAAAAACGTTTTACCTTATCCCGTCGATGTATATAATGACATCGACGGCCACGTTTTTGCCCTTTTTCGTGGCCTTCGATGCACCTACGTAGCCCCGGGAGGCCGGGCAGAAGAAAGGTGAACCGGTCCGCGGTGAGCGAGAGGTCGGCCTCGCAGGGAGCGTCAACCTGAAGTCTTAATGACAACCCTATCTCAATTATGGACGATTACTGCAAATACTCCTTCGCCCTGTCGCCGATTTCCGTTTCAGACATACCGTTGACCGCCAACACTCGCCAATGTCCTGCCGCTACAAGTCCAGACTTTCCGGATGCAGCAGGAAATCGAAGAGTCCGAGAGTGAGGATGCCGGACTCGTCCCGGCGAGGTTTGATTCTGTCTTTGACGATGACAATCTTCCTGAACGAATCACTGATGCATCGTAGGGAGCGGGTCTCCTGCTCGATTTTTTCTTTGGTCGGCATATCAAGAGCCGACTGGATGTAGTACCTGTTATTTCCGATGTTGGCGACGAAATCGACTTCAAGCGATTTCCGCACCGTCTTGCCCAGTCTGTCAGTAGTGCGGATTAAAAGATTGCCCACATCCACGCGGAAGCCCCTAATGCGCAGTTCGTTGAAGATGATGTTCTCCATAATGTGGCTCTCCTCCTGCTGTCGGAATCCGAGTATCGCGTTGCGGATGCCGATGTCAGTGAAGTAGTATTTCGACAGCGAGCCGATGTACCGTTTCCCCTTGAGGTCGAACCGGACGGCCTTCTCGGCGATAAACGCATCACAGAGGTATTCTATATATCTGGAGACAGTCGCACTTGAAATGCTTGATTGCTTGGTGCTTTTGAAAGTGTTGGCAAGTTTCAGCGGATTCACCGGTGAGCCTACAGTGGATGCGAGTACGGACGCAAGCTCGGAAAAGTCAGCGGCGTGCCGTATGTCGTGACGCTCTCTGATGTCCGACAGATATACCGTGCGGTAAAGGTCAGACAGATAGTCGCTCTTGGCGGTGTCACCTTCAAGCGACAGTACAAGCGGCAGACCTCCATAGGTGTAATATTCCTCCCAAGCCTCATCGATGCTGCCGTCAAATGCGCTGACATATTCCGAAAAGGAAAGGGGATGCAGATTGATGACATAGCCTCTGCCCCGGAAGTCGGTGGCGATGTCCGATGAAAGGAAACGGGAGTTGCTCCCGGTGACATAGACATCCACATTCTCGTTGTGCAGAAGACTGTTCAGCACATCGGTGAAGCCATCGACCAACTGAACTTCGTCCAGAAGCACATAATGCATTTCACGGTCTCTCAATAATCCCCGGATGTAAGACAGCAGGGTCTTCCCGTCACGGAGGTACTCGTTGTCCAGATCATCAAGAGCGATTCCGATGATATGGTCCTCTCTGACACCGTCTTCAATCAGGAACTGCCTGAATATCTTGAAAAGAAGATAGGACTTCCCGCACCGCCGCAAACCTGTCACAATCTTGATGAGGCCATTTTCTCTCGCCGCTTTCAGCTTTTCAAGATACTGATTTCGTGCTATATACATAAGCTATCTAAAACTTTTGACATTTATGACGAAAATTTTATGTAGCAAAAATAGGCAAAATCTTCGAGATGACAATAGGAGGATTTTTATAAGCCGAAAATAGTATATGGTCAAACCTGGCTCAGGAGTAAAACCCTGTGTTTAAGCGTATATTTTCTGAAGTCTGAAGAGGAAGTATTGATGCTTTCAATGGTATGGCGTTCCGGGCGCGTTCGCGGCTCGTTCCAGACACAAAGAAAAACCCCGGCAATCATCTGCGGTTGTCGGGGCTGTCTATGGGGAGGTTATTTCAGGAACTTTCTGCCTTTCTCCAACTGCTCTTCAGGGAAGGTGTAGGCTTTCATGCTGCCAAAGTATCTGTAGATGGGAGAGCGGAATGCCATCCAGTAGTTGACTACTATCCATGTCAGTGCCAGAGGCCAGTCGTACCACAGATAACTGTAGTCGCATAAGCAGAAGTACGCTATAGAAAGGGGTGTCAGGAACAATGCGGCGCTCACAAGACCGGGGTTATACAGACGCTTGAGGCAAGCAGGAAACACCACGCCGTGCATTAGCAGTTCCACAAAAGCGAAGAGAACTGCCGCCAATGTGAGGAATCGCACCTGCGGGACAAGCAGAGGCAGCAGATAGACCATAACGGCAAAACACTCGTTGCCCCAGAAACTTGAAGCATCATTCAGGTCCCAAGTATTCGGGTCGTGGTCAAAATTTCGGATTTCCACGGTCATCCCCACCAGCGGGAAGTCCCCGGGGAATTGGAATTCCTCAAAAAAGTGCAGGTGAATAACCGCAAGAGAGGCGAGAAGGATGCGCTGAGTCTCAGACCACTCGCCAAGTGCCAGAACCACTGTGACGGCCAATGCAATGTACACCGCAATGTTGTACCAATTCTTGACAATCGCTTTCATTCCTCGTGACTATTTGATTCTGAACATATTTTGCAGCTTCTCCTGCCGTTCGACCTGCCACTCTTCCATAGGATATTTCTCACCCTTGCCTTTCAGCAGTTGCACCGGGGCTATGGTGGTCAGAAGCACGGCACCTATAAATGCCAGCAATCCCCAGAGCCAGTCGGCCGTGCTTGCCAAGCCACCGCTGCCTACAACTATCATATACCAAATGCTGACAGGAACGAGCAGCACAACCGTTGTCAACAAGCCGGGGTTGTACCAAGTGCCGAGCGTGCGGTTCATCTTGAAGCCATGGCCCACGAGCTGGAAGAGGTTGAAGTACGTGGTTGCCAATCCGAGCCACACGGCCTGCGGCAATATGAGGGCGCAAGCATAGAATATGTACGCAAGGTTGTTGACAATCATTGACGAGAGCATATTGCCGGGGTATGTCCGGTAGCGTTCAGTCTCACCGAAATTTCCCTTGTTGATGACCACCGGTCCGCCGGCGGGAAACAGATATTCCTCAGCCTGGTGCGCAAAGAGCGAAATGAAACTCGCAAGCAGTAGGTACTGCACAGTGCTGAAACTTGAGAAAACGCCACACAGGAGCAAGGCAAGTAGGATTATTGAACTAACCCCTGCCGGGGAGCCTTAGTGGACTGCAGTTGAGGTAAATAC
>JAUMVX010000033.1 GCA_030529945.1 Bacteroidia bacterium
ATTTTTGAAAAAATATCGCAGAAGAGGCTCAAGCCTCTTTTTTTTGTCAAATTAAATTTCTACTTTTGTAGCTATATAAAGCTATATAATATGAAATTGACGATAAGCAGGTCCAAGAATGCCACCCTGTATTATGTACAGAAGTCCTACAGGACAGATTCCGGCAAGAGTTCGACGAGGACAGTCGAAAGACTGGGTACCGTTGAGGAGGTAAAGGCCCGTTTTGGGGACGACAACACGATGGAGGCCGTCAAGGCCTATATAAAGGAGCTGTCCGAGGCGGACAGGGAGCAGAACCGCGACGTCCTGGTAAAGTTCTCTCAACGCAAGATGATTCAGAAGGGCGACCAGCGCTGCTTCAACGGCGGATATCTCTTCCTTCAGAAGGTCTATCACGAGCTCGGTCTGGACAAGATCTGCAGGAAGATCGAGAAGGGTCACAAGAACGAGTACGACCTCGACGGCATTCTCTCGATGCTGCTCTACACGAGGATACTCTATCCGGGTTCCAAGCTGTCATCGCTGGAGGACGCGAAGCGCTTCATCGAGCAGCCGGAGTGCGACATCCATCAGGTGTACAGGGCGCTGTCCCTTCTCTCTATGGAAAGCGACAACATCCAGGCCGCGGTGTACAGGAACAGCCTCAAGCTCGGTAAGCGTCAGGACAGAGTGATTTATTATGACTGCACGAACTATTACTTCGAAAGCGAGGAGGAGGGAGGCCTCCGCCAGTACGGCTACTCCAAGGAGAGCCGTCCCAACCCCATCGTGCAGATGGGCCTGTTCACCGACATGGACGGCATCCCGCTCGCGTTCTGCGTCAATCCCGGCAACACGGCGGAAACGACCACGCTTAAGCCGCTGGAAGACAAGCTCCGCGAGAACTTCGGCCTGTCGAAGGTGGTGGTCTGCACAGACGGCGGCCTCGCGTCTTACGAAAACAGGAAGAACGACGATGTCGCGGACCGCGCCTTCATCACCGTGCAGTCGCTCAAGAAGCTCGAGGGGCACCTTCGGGACTGGGCGTTGGAGACCAAGGGATGGAAGCTGATCGACTTCAACGGCAAGAACGGTCCGGAACTGTCCAAGGAGGAATACGACCTCGGCTCCGTCGACAGCGAGAAGTATCGCGACTCTCTGTTCTGCCGCGAGCGTTGGATAAAAGTCGGCAAGAAGGGCAATGAACTGGAGCAGAGGCTCATAGTGACATTCTCCTTCAAATACAGGGACTATCTCAGATATGTGCGGGGAAAGCAGATCGCAAGAGCGGAGAACATCCTGAAGAAGGGCACCGCAGGCAAACTCGGGAAAGGCCAGAACGACCCCAAGCGCTTCATCAAGAGAGACAGCTGCACTGCGGACGGGGAATACGCACAGTACAACAGCTACTCCCTCAATCAGGAGATGATAGACCAGGAATCCCGCTTTGACGGCTTTTACGGCATCTGCACCGACCTCTCGGATGATGCCCCGTCAATCATAAAAATAAATGGAGGACGCTGGATAATCGAGGACTGCTTCCGCATCACCAAGACCGACTTCGAGGCAAGGCCCGTCTTCCTTAGGCGCGATGACCGCATCACGGCGCACTTCCTCACCTGCTTCCTCGCGCTTGTCATCTACAAGTACCTCGCGAAGAAAGTTAACCGGGGAGGCCAGCACTTCTCTTCCGATGAAATAATCACCACGTTGCAGGATATGAACTTCGTAAAGGTCGCCGGTGAAGGTTACATCCCCACCTACACCCGTACCGACCTGACCAACAACCTGCACGGTTCGGCCGGCTTCAGAACCGATGTCCAGATAGTCTCAAGGCAGAAAATGAAAAGTATCATATCGCTGACAAAAAAATCCTTATCAAAGGAAGAAAGGGCTAAATATAGCTACAAAGTTCAGAAATAGAAAAGTCCCCGAATCGCTTTCACAGCGGTCTGGGGGCTTTATATATAAAACCTGATGTGTCAAAGATGAGATTACAGATTTCAAAGTTACACAACTTTATCGAACTATCTACAGCATTTCTCAAAGAATCTCAATCTTTTAATGAAGCGGCTGTTACTCTGCAGTCCAGGCTTGTCTGCGCCAGAATGTCGTGGTCAACCCGGGCCAATTCCGCGAGTCTCCGGTGCGCAGTCTATGGACGCACAGCTTCAGTACAGGATTGGCCGCCCCTGTGAAGGGGCGGCCGATTTGTTGCCGTGCAAGCGGTTTCTTACTTGTTTACTACTATGGTGACGGTACCTGTCACCTTTTTGCTGTCGGTAACGGTGAGGGTCGTCGTGCCGGCGGCCACACCCTTTATGGTGATTGCCGCATCTTTCACGGTAGCTGTCGCAATCTTGGTATCCTTGACAGTCACGGTGTAAGGCGCTGTCCCCGACTTGACGTTTATGACTCCTTCCTTGCCCGCGCTGACGGACAGGGAAGTCTTGTCGAAGGACAACGCTTCCTTTACTGTCACCTTGATGCTTCCCGGCAGCTTGTTCGCATCGGTCACCGAGATGGTGGCGGAACCCGCCGCGACACCCTTTATAGTGATGGTGGTTTTGCTGGCGGAGACGGTGGCGACCTTCTCGTCGCTTGACTTGACGGTAAGAGGTGCCGTGCAGTTGCTTACCGTTACCGTCTGAGTCGCGCCGATGCCTACTTGGACAGCGGATGCGCTGAATTTCATACTCTTGGAGGAATCATCCTTCTTGCAGGAAGCTGTTGTCATAATGCTGAGGCAGGCGATTGCCGCCATTGCCATCCCGGTAATGATAGTCTTAATTTTCATTTCTTTAAGCTCTTTAGTGTTGTTTATCAGATGCCCCGGAAACAGCTGCGCGCCAAGTCTGATTCTTAAGGTCATCTGCACATTAAATGCAGAATTGCCGAAACCTTGCACGAGAATTTGACTTTTTATTCTGACCTCAGAATCTATGTCGAGCCACCTTTCCGGCAACCGTCCTCCGGACAGTCCGGCCGTGACGATGAGAAATGCGGGGCCCGGGGAAAAACACTCGAGTTGCTTGTTCCGGATTTTTTCATATATTTGCCGTTGCTTTTAAACTATTGGTTATGTGTAAACTATGAAATTGAAACCAATGTCAACAGACTTAAATACAGAAAAAATGAAACGTTCGATTTATCTTGGCGTCTGCCTTACAGCGATTGCCTGCATTGTCATTTCCTGCAGCAAGAGCGGCGGCAAGATCGCGTCCAACCCTGCAGCCTACCTCAAGAACGATGAGCAGAAGGCTATGCTTGCCACATTGAAAGATTTGGCGCACGGGCAAATGTACTCTGTGGAATACAGCGCCGACTACTGTCTCGATGAAATTATGGCCGGCGGCGGTGCGAGTTCCAGCCTGAAGCTTCTGGGCAAGGCGCTGCCGCTGCTGACCACCGTACCGCTGAGCAGGGCCGGCGGCGGTTTTGACTTCGGCTGCAGCGCATTCTGCGTCAAGTCCCCGTCCGGAGACATACTTGTGGGACGCAACTTCGATTACAGATTCGTCTCGGCTTCCAACGTGCTTGTCCATAATGTCTCGAAGGGCGCGGCGCACAAGTCCGTCAACATCTCTTCCCTGCCTTTCATAGACAAGGACACTTATGTGGCCGGGGCCCTGTCGGACGGGAAGACAGACATCTCCGTGCCGGTGACGGCCTCCATTTACTGCTGTCTGGACGGAATGAATGATGCCGGACTCTTCATAGGAGTTCTGTCGCTTCGCGGTACAGGCGGGGCGGTGCAGCACGAGGCCGGCAAGGGTGACATAGTTCCTACTCTGGCCATCCGACTCATATTGGACACCTGCACAAGCGTCGATGAGGCCGTGGAGGTCTTCCGCTCCCATAACTTTTTTGCGGACGGAGAGAACTCCGACTCGAATTTCCATTTTCTGATAGCCGATGCGGGCGGGAAGAGCGTTGTCGTAGAGTATTACCGTCCGGGAGAGGTCCCTCCGCTCAGCGAACCTGCAGCCAAGGACTGGACGATGAATCTTATCGACACCGACCACGTCACCAATTTCTATCTTTCCGAGGAGTGGTGGAACTTCGGCGGGGGACAGACGCGCTACGATACACTGCACGACACGCTGGAAAGCAAGAACCGGGTGATGACGGAGGACGAGTGTATGGCTCTGCTCGATGATGTGCATACGAACCTGCAGTCCGAAGGCGGAGACATCACGAGCAACACCCAATGGTCTGTGGTCTATAATCTCAGCAAGAAGACGGCCACCATATGCGTGAACAAGAACTACGAAGACAAGCTGCCGTTCCAATTGTAATACGCCGGAATAGAATGCCGGCAGGCTGAGAGGGCACTTCCGGACTTATGGCAGAGCCGGTTCCGGGATGACGAGGCTTTCTTCGGGGATGTTGTCTTGCCGGAGGAACATCACGTAGTAGATGGGGAGGTAGATTATTCCGTTCTCCTCATATACATTCTGTTCGTTGCTGAAAACGATGGCGTTCCCGATGTGATAGTCCGGAGTGCCGAGGAATGTGTTCAAGGCGCTGTGAATCTTGTAGTCCTTGCCGGACTTGACTTCAATCGGCAGTACGGAGAGGTTATCGTAGTCATCGACCAGAAAATCTATCTCCCCACGCTGCTTGTTGTCGTAGTAGCGCAAGGTGAATCCGTGTGCGTGAAGTTCCTGTGCCACGACAGACTCATAGACGGAGCCGAGATTGACACTGTGCTCGTCTCCAAGCACGGCGTTTATGTTTGTTCTGTAGAGGATACCTGTCAGGATTCCTATGTCGTTAAGGTACAGTTTCACAAGATTCTTGCTCTCGGACTCCTTCAAGGGGAACCTCGGGTTACTTATAGCCTGGACAGAAAGGGCGACACCGGAGCTGACCAGATAGTCGAACTCATCCGTGTAGTCGCTGAACTGCTTGTGACCGGCGGTCTGCTCGATGTTCTTCACGATGATACGTTTCTTCCTGTTCTCCATATTGGACGGAATCATATCGTAGATTTTTCGGATGACCAGTTTCTTCTCGTCATCGTATTGCGATGCGTCAAGCTTGTATAAGGCGTGAATGTCACGCTGGATTTTCCGGACCTCGGTGATGTTCCGGGTTTCGAGGAACTTGTTTATGGCATCGGGCATTCCTCCGGTTAAAAGATAGATCTTGAACTGCCGGAGCATATAATTATGCAGGGAATCGTTCAGCGGCTTTCTCTCCGTGAAATAATTCCTTATCCCGTCTATCGTGTTACGCCCACACCCGGCTGCCAGAAGGAATTCCTCGAAATCCAAGGGGTACATCTGTTCGATGGCTATACTGCCGATAGGGACGGAAGGGGTCTGCGCCAAAGCGACACCTAATTCCGAACCGCTGGCGATGTACCTGTACCTGCCGTCCTCATTCAGAAATTTGAGCATCGTCATAAGGTGCGGATAACTTTGAATCTCGTCAAGAAAGATAATAGTGTTCTCGCTGTCCGCTAATTTATCTCCGGCAATGGCACCTATCTGAAGGTAGAAATCATCTGTGCTGTGGACAGATGCGAATAATCCGGGACCCTCCTTGTCCGCTTTCAGGTTTATCTCCACATAATTCTTGAACAATTTGTTGCCGACATACCTTATCAGATATGATTTTCCGATTTGTCTGGCACCGTTGACCAGCAGAATCTTGTGCGGCTCGTTCCGGAGATAATGTTCCAGACGGGAGGTAAATTTTCTGTACAGCATACTCTTCTTATATGACATGTCCGCAAATCTACGATAAATCAATCGGATAATAAAGAATATCGGGACTTTTTCCGAGTATCTGACCCTCGTTATCGGGACTTTTCCCGAGTGTTCAGAAGCAAATTCGGGACTTGTGTGTACCGTCCGGAGAGTTACTCCCTATTTGAGTTTTCTCGTTTTGTATGACTCGATGCAGGGAGGAATGATGCGCTTGTATTCCTCGCTCTTGAAAAGCGGGGAAGAGATGATATAGTCGGCAGTACTCCTGTTCGTCGCGAACGGAATGTTATAGAGTGAGGCGAGACGCACAAGCCCCATCACATCATTCTGATGCCCCTGCATAATGAGGTTGTCGCAGAAAAACACGAGCATATCTATCGTGCCCTCCGCTATCATAGCGCCTATTTCGAAGTCGCCTCCGAGCGGTCCGCTGAGCTTGCAGATGACTTCCGGGATCTCGTCCCCGAGTACTTCCGCCAGAGTTTCTTTCACGAGACGCCCGGTCGTGCCCGTGCAATAGAGGCGGCAGCTGCTCAGCACCCCCGCGTTGAACTTCACCCAGCTCATCAGTTCCGCCTTGCGGGAGTCGTGAGCGACCAATGCGATGTTCTTTACCATAAAGCTTTCATATTTATCGGCAAATGTAGGCATTATTATCTCAGAGTATCAAGATGCCCGGATAATTCATACATTTGCGCACTGATTTTTTGTGATATGGGAAAAAGCATCGTGCCGGATTGGGCCGCAGGCCTCAATTGCTCCATCATCGTATGCGATAGCGACGGAGTGATCATCTATATGAACGACAGAGCGGTAGAGCAGTACCGCAAGCACGGCGACCTGATAGGCCGCAATCTTTTCGACTGCCACGGCGAACGGTCGCAGCAGATTATCCGGGGGCTTCTGGAGACCGGAGGCTCGAACTGCTACACCATCGAGAAAGAGGGAGTTCACAAGCTGATTTTCCAGAGCGCCTGGACCCGGGACGGCAAGGTGGCCGGGCTGTGCGAAATATCCATCATCACACCGGAGTCTATGCCGCACTATGTGCGCGGATGATGAGAGTTTTCCTGTAAATTGACAGATGAAGAAGAAAATGTGGTTGTTGTCCGCTATCCTTTCTGCGGTTTTCGCCGCAGCCACCGCCGTGCTCGCCAAGGTCGGCATCGAGAATGTAGATTCGAATCTCGCGACCGCCATACGCACCGCAGTGGTGCTGATTATGGCCTGGGCCATAGTATTCATCACGCACAAGGGCGGCGGAGTCGCGTCCATCACTCCCCGCAGCTGGCTTTTCCTTATCCTGTCCGGACTCGCGACCGGCGCTTCCTGGCTGTGCTACTTCTACGCCATCAAGACCGGCGACGTGAGCAAGGTCGTCCCTATAGACAAATGCAGTCTCGTCCTGACCATAATCTTCGCGGTCATTTTCCTCGGCGAGTCACTGACCTGGAAGACCGTCCTCGGGTCCGTCCTTCTTCTCGCCGGCAGCATCGTTATGATACTCTGACATAACAACTCAGGTAACGCTCTCATTTATTTGCACTGATTCCGTGCAACTTTTGGAAAAAAACTGCACCGAATCTGTGCAGTTTTATTATCCTTGTCCGCAGTAACTTCTTTTCGCTGCGACATTTTTATGGCAAAATTGCCAAAAAATATTCGCGACATCTTCCTTGGTTTGCGATTTAAGATTATATTTGCAGCAAGAAAATGGCAAAATTGCCAAAAATTTGTTCCGGAATGGTAATTCAACGTGACTTCTATTTGAATCAGCTGATATCAGGCAAAGGTAACGGACTCGTGAAAATCGTCTCCGGCCTCCGCAGATGCGGCAAGTCCTATCTCCTTTTCAGACTCTTCTACAGCCATCTGATTTCAAGCGGGGTTCAGGAAGACCATATCGTAAGGATTGCTCTGGACGATATCGAGAACGCATCCTTGAGGGAGCCTCTTGCGCTGTTCAGGGAAATCAAATCACGGATGACAGACAGGGGGGATTATTATATCCTTCTCGATGAGATACAGCTCGTCCCACAGTTCGAGGAGGTTCTGAACAGCCTTCTTCGGATGGAGAACGCTGATGTGTATGTGACCGACAGCAACTCGCGCTTCCTGTCCAGCGACATCGTCACCGAGTTCCGCGGTCGAGGCGATGAGGTCCGGGTCTATCCTCTCTCGCTCAGAGAATACTGCCTGGGCTCGGGACAGGTGCCGAGGGAGGCCTGGCGGGACTATTACACCTACGGCGGACTGCCTCAGATCCTGTCTCTTGATAATCCAAAGAAAAAAACTGACTATCTGACGAACCTGTTCGAGAGCGTTTACCTCGTGGATATCATCGAAAGGCGCAAGGTCAAGAACACGGCGGAGTTCCGTGAACTGGCCGGCATCGCGGCATCCTGCATCGGCTCTCCGACAAATCCCAACAAGATATCCAACACGTTCAGCAGCCAGAAGAAAATCTCCATCAACCCCGCCACGATAGAACACTATCTTGGTTATATGGAAGACGCATTCCTCCTTGAGAAAGCCGTCAGATATGACATAAAGGGAAGAAAATATATCGGCAGTCTGTCGAAATACTATTTCACCGACACGGGCATAAGGAACGCCTGCCTGGGTATGCGCCAGCAGGAAGAGACGCATCTGATGGAGAACATCATCTACAATGAACTGCGCCGCCGTGGCTGGAAGGTGGATGTGGGAACATTGGAGCGGCGGTCGGTCGATAAGGAAGGAAAATGGACCCGCAAGCAGCTCGAGGTGGATTTTATCGCCAATGACGGAGGGAAACGGTATTATATCCAGTCCGCCCTGTCCATACCGGATGACGAGAAAAGAAGACAGGAGACGGCATCGCTCCGGCGTATTGAGGACTCTTTCCAAAAAATCATTGTAGTCAGAGATGACATAACGCCTTGGTGCGACGACAACGGTATTCTGACAGTCGGACTTTTCGATTTCCTTATGGACAAGGATTCCTTGGCATAGATGCCGACAAGCGGGGTTCGTAGCGCGTGACCTCTCCCGCCGCTGACTCTCCCGCGTGCGGCGCATGGACTGACAGCCGCCCGCACAGCTGCGCGAGCGGCCAATACGGAATTGGCCGCCCCTTTGCCGGGGGCGGCCGATTTTTGTCTCAGACCATATCGAGGTTGGCGGAACGCCCTCCGGTGATGCGTCAGCAGGGTGTCTGGGCAGCTGCCGCCTCTATTGCACGGGCACGACCGGGCGTCTCGTGAAAGAAACTCTGGCGGAAGTACTCGGGGACGAGATCCCGGAAGTCATCTGCAAGCTCAGCGGACCGCTCGGAGGCGACTTCGAAATAGGCGCTATGATAGCGGAGGGCACGATAGATATGCTCGTGTTTTTCTGCGACAACCTCATTATGCAGGGGCATCAGAATGATGTGATGGGGCTTGTGCGTCTCGCCTCACTCTATAACATTCCGTTCGCGACGAACAGGAGTACTGCCGACTATATCATCTCTTCCCCGCTTTTCAAGAGCGAGGAATACAAGCGCATCATTCCTCCCTGCATCGAGTCATACAAAACGAGAAAACTCAAATAGGGGTGTAACTCTCCGGTACTGCCCGCTGTGTTAGTTTCCGGATTTGCACCCCCAGCGGAGCGTGAGGGTGGCTCCGGCGGCGTCGGGCAGAAGTGAACCCTTGTCGGCATACAGGCCCAGAAGTATCTGAGGAGCTGCCGAGCCGCGCAGCTTCGGCAGCTGCACTTCGAACGCCCCGGACACCTGCCGCGGCTTATTCTCATAGACGGTACCCGCCGCCTTGTGATAACGTCCGAACTGACGGCTGTATGTGATTTTCATCGTATATGGCAGCTTGTGCGCGAGACTTCCTCCCAGACCGAAATTCCAGGCGACGGCCCTGTTGCTCGAGACTCCGGGAGTAAGCCCGTCGGCGTCCTGCGCGGCTGCCGGGAACAGCGGAAGGCCTATGACGCGCCCGTTATAAGTCCAGCCGGAACGGTATTCCCCGTTGTTGAAATAATCATCGCAGCCCCCGACTATTATGGTCTTCCTGTCCGGATGCTTCTTCAGCTCCTCCTCCGTGGCGGGCCGGTCGTGGCGAGTCCCCGACTGCCATTTGGTATAGACATACTCCAGAAGTATGTCGCTTACCCATAGGGACTTGTCCTTATGAGAAAAATGCAGGGTGTTCACCCCGTCCGGGAAATTCTGGAAGCCCACTCCCGACCCGTCCTCGAACGGCCTGTCGTGCTGGAAGACCAGACTGAAGGTCTCCCGCTGCCAGTCCAGACGGAGCAGCTCGCGGCCCAGATGATTCCCGAGCGCATTGATCTGATCGCTTTTGGTAGCATCCTCGCCGCCGCTCGACCCGGTCATTATCCGCAGGTAATCCTTCAGCGTCTGCGGCTGCTTCCCATAGACGGGTGAAACGCCTCCCCACTGGCACCAGTCCTCCAAACCCATCGTGAAATGCAGCCCGGAGCTGATTCTGAACCTGAAATACAGGGCCTGGTTATGAAGCAGGGTATGTTTCACATAACGATGGTCCCAGAGTCCGTAGTCCCCGAAATCGAAACGCGCCGAGACCACGTCAGAGACAAAAGGCACCCCGATCCAGTCCGACTTGAGCGTATAGCCCGGAAATGCCTGGGAGTTCCCCGTCCAGGTCAGATTGCCTCCCGTCACCGAAAGCCCCCCGAATTCCGTCTCCCGCGGCCTCACGCCCAAATCCAGATGCAATTTTTTCCAGGAAGCTCCGATATGGAGAGCCTCGAGCATCCCGCGATACCGCTTCCCGTCAGCGTTGTGCACCTCGGCATTCGGCTGTGCTGCCGCGTAGCCCGCGAGTCCGACTCCCCAGTCCAGACTGAAATCTCCCCCGAGACTCTGTGTTCCGCTCACGCCTGCGCGAAGCAGTCCTCCGGAAGTCTCCGGATACACGCCGCCCCGGTTCGTATGACTCCAGAAAGGCAGCGCGTGGGAAGTGGAGCCGAGTCCGCTCATCTGCACATACCAGTCGCTCTGTGCTGCGGCCACGTGCGGAAGCGAGAGCGCGGCGCAGGCGGCCAATCCAAGTCTGATAAGGCGTAAAGCATTCATAGCGCGTGGGTTAACAAATGATGTAAAAAGTAAGTTTTTGTGAATAAGACCAAAAAGACGAGCAAAAACTACCCGAGCCGACGCCGGGCATACTCCACCCTCGACGCGAACTGCCCGCGGCCGATGATGCTCACGATGTCCGCGATGCCGAGTCCGTTGGCCGTTCCGGCCAATACCAGCCTCAGACAGTTCATCACCTTGCCCATAGGCCAGCCCTTCTCCTTTATATAATCTTCCAGTGCCGTCTCGACTCTCTCCCTGCTGAAATCGCCCTCGAGTGCGCATACATTGGCCGCAGCCTCGGCTGCGTGCGCGGGGATGTCCTCCTTCCAGAACTTGTCCGCGTCCTTGGCGAGGAACGGAGCGGTCAGGCTATCGTCATAGACCTTGGCGCGAGGGTCGAGAGGTCCCGCGGGCTTCTCCGTGGCGGCTCCCGCCTTCACTCCGAAGGCTTCGAACTCCGAAGGGGAGATGAAAAGATATGATGCTATGTTCCAGATGTCCGAGACGAAGGTCGCCCTCTCGCGTGTGAGGGCCACCACGTTCTTCACGTAATTCATCGAGAAAGAGTGCTCCGCGAAGTCGGCGCTTACAGGACACCTGAAGCAGCCGGTGACCTTGATTCCGTGACTTTCCAGCACAGGGACGAAGAGTTCGGTGAGCTCGTTGTCGCTCTTTTTGCGCAGATACTCGCGGTTATACCAGCGTGCCTTGTCGGGGTTGAACTTCGCTCCGGCTTTCTGGACTTTGTCCAGAGAGAAAGCCTTGATGAGTTCAGGCAGAGTGAACAGCTCGCGATCGTCTCCCGGATTCCAGCCCAGCATCGCCAGCATATTCACGAAGGCCTCCGGGAAATACCCGTCCTCGCGGTAGCCGTGCGAAACTTCGCCCTGAGGATTCACCCAGCGCAGCGGGAATACGGGGAAGCCCAGCTTGTCTCCGTCGCGCTTGCTCAGTTTCCCGTTCCCCACAGGTTTAAGCAGCAGGGACAGATGGGCGAATCTCGGCTGACTGTCCTCCCAGCCGAAGGCCTTGTAGAGCATATAGTGCAGAGGCAGGGACGGGAGCCACTCCTCGCCCCGGATGACCTCGCTGATCTCCATAAGATGGTCGTCCACTATGTTCGCCAGATGATAGGTAGGCAGTTCGTCAGCCCTTTTCCAGAGCACCTTGTCGTCCAGAGTGTCGGTATTCACCTCGATATGTCCCCGGATCAGGTCGTCCATAGCCACCACGGTGTTTTCCGGCATCTTGAAACGGATGGTCCAGTCAGTAGTCTCCGCCAGTAGGCGCTGAGTATCTTTCGGGCTGAGGGTCAGGGAATTGCGCAGCTTCAGGCGGGAGGCCTGATTATAGGTGAAAGTCTCATCGGCGCTTTCCGCCGCGGCCCTGACGGCCTCCAGCTCTTCCGCGCTGTCGAAGGCGTAATACGCATAACCCCTTTCTATGAGCTCTTCCGCATATCTGCGGTAGAGTCCGCGCCTCTGGCTCTGGCGGTAAGGGGCGTGTGGATGCCTTGCGGAGGGCGTTTCCACTACCTTGCCGTTCTCGTCCACTCCCTCGTCCGGGACTATCCCGCACCAGCGGAGAGCCTCTATGATATACTCTTCGGCTCCCGGCACGAAGCGATGGGAGTCAGTGTCCTCGATTCTGAGGATGAGATCTCCGCCGTTCTGCTTGGCGTACAGATAGTTGTATAGCGCCGTGCGTACACCGCCCATATGCAGCGGGCCGGTAGGGGAGGGCGCGAATCTTACTCTTGTCCTGCGTTCCATAATCTATTTCTTTTCCTGATGATAACCCCGGCGTATGGCGGGGATGTTCTCCAGCATACTGAAGTCCTGGGCGCTGTCCACGAGCAGTGCGGGCCTGTCGTCTTCGCTGAAATTGAATGTTCTGCGGTTCTCCTGCGTGTTGTAGCCGATGTTCTGGATTGCGGCTGTCTCCGGCAGGCTCACACCCTCACCGTCATCGCGGCGCGACCTGTCATAGACGAAGTCGTCCGAGATGGTGATGAGATTACCCAGGTCCACGTTCGTGATCTTGTTCAGCTTGCTGTACTCGAAGCCGGTAGCGATGACGGTGATCTTTATGGTATCGTCCGCCTCCGGGTCCTCGTTCCAGATGATGCCGCGCTTGAAGATGGTGAATTTTCCCAGAGCCTTGCGAATCTTGTCCGTCAGCTCGTTCAGCCCGGTCATATTCAGTCCGTGCTCGTTGTTCGCGAGAGTGATGTTCAGCAGCACCTTGCGGGCCGTGTTGATGACGAAGTCATTAAGCAGCGGCGAATTGATGGCGGAGTTTATGGCGTCGTCTATGCGGTTCTCCCCCTTGCCGCTTCCGCAGCCCATCAGGGCGAGTCCGCTGTCTTTCATCACGGTCTTCACGTCCTCGAAATCCACGTTCACGTAACCGTGCGACTTGATGATCTCTATTATGCCCCGTACCGCCGTAGCCAGAATCTCGTCCACCTTCGGGAAGGCGTCCTGCACCAGAAGGTCTCCGAACTGCTGGTAGAGCTTGTCGTTGTTTATGATGAGGAGGCTGTCCACGTTCTTCTTCAGCTCGTTTATGCCGTCGATAGCCCTTCCGAGCGCCTCGGCTCCCTCGTTTTCGAAAGGCAGGGTGACTACGGCCACGGTGAGTATGCCTCTGTCTCTGGACATCTTCGCGATTACCGGAGCCGCGCCCGTACCTGTGCCGCCGCCCATTCCGGCGGTGATGAAAAGCATATCGGTGTTATGGTCGAAGAGCACGGAAGCTATCTCGTCCTGGGATTCCAGAGCGGCGTTGCGGCCCACCGTGGCGTTAGTCCCGGCTCCGAGTCCGCGTCCCAGCTGAATCTTCACGGGGACGCTGCATTTCTGCAGGGCCTGCGAGTCGGTGTTGCAGGCCACGAACTTGCAGCCCTGGACATTCTGGTTATACATATAGTTCACGGCGTTGCAGCCTCCTCCGCCTACGCCGATGACGGAGATTTCGGACTCCTTGGCGACCCAGTCGGTCGGGGGGTCCATACTCGGTATCTCGAAATTATCCATACTGCTACTGCTCCATATCATTATAAAGTCCGTCGATCACTCCCTCCATACCGTGGGAGACCTTGTTCAGGAATTTTCCTATGCCGCTTGTAGTCCAGGTGACGCGAGGTTTCTTCTTGGTTCTTTCTTTCTTTTTCTTCGTCTCCTCGCCGAATTCCTCGGGCGGGATGAGATGCTCCGGTATAGGCTCGGCATCGCCGTTGAGGGCTGTATTGTCAGCTTCGCTTTCCGCAGCTGCGGATGTCTCTTCGCTCTGCTGCGGGGAGTCTTCCGCAGGGTGTGGTACGATTGGACGCGAAGCGTCCGCAGGGTTTTCGCTTTGCGCAGACTCTTCTTCCTCTGTCTTGTGCTCCTGGAGGACGATCTTGTCGGAGAGACAGTTGAGCAGCTCGTTCTCCTTCGCCGCGAGTATCATTCCTATCGATGCGGCGGCAGACGGCTCGCAGACCTCCGGGCAGCCGGAGCAGGAGAATTTGTGGAGCGGGTAGCCTGCGCGGACGTTGTAGCCGGAAAGCTCCTTGGCGTAGGCCGCGAGGTTCGGGATCATCGCTCCGCCGCCTGTCAGCACGATGCCGCTGCGCAGACGGTCAGCATAGCCGCTCTCCTGGATCTTGTAGAAACAGGCTTCGAGAATCTCCTTCATACGGCAGGTGATGACTTCGGAAAGGTATTTGACAGTAAGCTGTTTGCAGCTTCCGTCCTCCTTGTTCTCTATCTGTATTATCTTGTCCCGGAGCGTCAGGAGCTTCTCCGGCATACACACGCCGTAGGCGAGCTTTATGTTCTCCGAGAGTCTCTCCGAGGTGCCGCACTCCAGACGGATGTCGCTCGTGATGGTCTTGCCTCCGAACGGGATCGATGAGTAGTGGCAGAGGATGTTCTTGTGGTAAATGGTCACAGAGGTCACGCCGCCGCCGATTTCGATGAGCGCCACGCCGTTCTCCCTCTCCTCGGAGGTCAGCACGGCTTTCCCGGTCACCTCGGGTATGAAGTACTTGCCCGCTATGGCCTTGCCGGCAAGGTTCATCACCATATCCACGTTCGCGCAGGACCTCTTCTTCCCGATGAAGACCTTGAAGTTGCCGTCCAGCGTCTCGCTGACCATCCCGACGATGTCGCTCTCGCTCGCCATAATGTAGTCGTCCGCCGAGAACGACTGAGGCACGATGCCGTAGATGAAATCGCGCTCCCTGTCGTCGAGCGGATAGGTGTCCGCGGCCTCGTTCTTCAGGAAGTCCACTTCCTCCTGCGTGATGGAGCTGTTCTTGTCGGAGCGTTCTATGCTCGCGCAGGCGCTCTGCTGCTGCACGGAGAAGCGCGGCAGCCCGACCACGAGCTGCAGAATCTTTATCTTCAGTTCCTCCTCCGCCGCGCCGAGGGCTTCCTTGACGCAGGCGGCCGCCTGCTTGGGGTTGAATACCACGCTGTGCCGCACACCCCGGGAAGGAATCTCCCGGTAGTACACGATCTGGATATTGCTGCCGTCGATTTCGGCCACGCTCACCGCCGTCTTCGATGAGCCCAAATCAATCGATGCTATATACCTTTCATCCATAGTAACCTCGCAAGTTAAGCATTTTATCATTTACAAATGACCTGTCCGTCATATTTCAGGTTCACGCTCGTGTAGTTTTTCCCCGTCGGGCGTATGTAGCGGTAGTAATCCTCCATCCTGGAGAATTTCGCCTCCACCCCGCGCGGCTGCCCGAAAATGAACCTCTCGTTCCCTTCGCGCGGAATTAGAATCAGGTCCCCGCGGCTATCCACGTGCATCTGCACTATCCGCTCCGCCCAGCCCCTGTCCATAAAGGCGAGCATATTCAGAACGTCCCGGACCCACTCCCCGCGTGTCGTCTCATCGCGTCCCGGGGGGACGTTCCCGTCGATGACCGGCACGTCCGCGCTGCAGGAAGCATTCAGTGGGAAGAAGACCCCGTCCCTGTCCACGTAGAAGCCGTCATCGCCTTTCTGAAAGCGAGCGAGAGGCACCCGATGCGTGATTCTGACGTTCAGGTAGCCATCGTCGGTCGTCCAAGCCTCGCTTCTGAGTATGCTGCTCTGCAGGTTGAGGACATTCTCTATCTTGTAGAGCTGCAGACTGTCGAGCCTCTGCCCGATGTATGGAGCGCAACGCTTGTCCAGCACGCTGCGCACTTCGCCCTCGCTCATAAAACGCGGCCCCGGCGCGAAAGACACTCTCAGTCCCTCGCAGGTGCGCATCCTACGGTCCGCCGCCGCCAGCGAAGCGGTAGCGACCATCGCGGTGAGCAGCGCCGCCAGCGCGAAGAGCGAAAGTATGTGCCTGCGGCTCAGCTTCATCGTTTCTCCAGCATTTCAGTTATGGGACCGGCAAGCCGGTCAATATCGCCCGCCCCGAAGGTAACAAGCACGTCCGGTGCCTCGTCCTTCAGAGCCTGCATCACGTCCTCCTTATGCATAAGGACTTTTTCGGGAGCTGTCACATCCTTGAAGATCAGCTCGGAAGTCACTCCCGGTATCGGCTCCTCCCTCGCAGGGTAGATGTCCAGGAGGATGAGTTTGTCCACGGCGCTCAGGGCCTTCGCGAACTGCGGCGCGAAATCCCTGGTGCGGGAATAGAGATGGGGCTGGAATACGGCGGTGATCTTTCTGCCCGGGAATATGCCCCTCAGGGACGAGATGCTCGCCGCAAGTTCCTCGGGATGATGGGCATAGTCATCTATGTAAGTGAGGCCCGGACGGTTCAGATGCACATCCATCCTCCGTCTGACTCCCATAAAGCCGGCTATGGCGCTGCGTATGGCCTCTTCGCGGACTCCGTGACAGAGGCACAGGGCCGCCGCCGCCACGCTGTTTTCCACGTTCACGCGGCCCAGCACGCCGGAGGTGATATTGTCGATGCGGCCCTCCGGGTGCACCAGGTCGAAAGTATAGTGGCCGAGAGCTCCCAGGCGGATATTCTCCGCGTGGAAATCCGCACGCGGATCATCCGTGTGGTAAGTGTATATCTTCGCTCCCGTGTCTTCCCCGCTTATCGGCAGACCGAGTTTGACCACCAGGGAGCCGGTCACCTGCGAGGCGAACTGCCGGAAAGCCTGCTGCACGTGCGCGAGGTCTCCGTATATGTCCAGATGGTCCGCATCCATCGATGTGATGACTGCGGCGGCGGGATGCAGCTGGAGGAAGGAGCGGTCGTACTCGTCGGCTTCCACCACTACCGTGGGCCGGTGGCTGACCAGCATATTCGTGCCGTAATTCTTCGAGATGCCGCCGAGGAAGGCCGAACACCCCTCGCCGCTTACCGTCACTATATGTGCCGTCAGCGTGCTTGTGGTGGTCTTGCCGTGGGTGCCCGCTACCGCGAGACAGGTCTGTCCGCGGGTGATTTCTCCCAGAATCTGCGAGCGCTTCATCACGCTGTAGCCCTGCTCCCTGACATAGCGGAGTTCTCCGAGAGTCTCCGGGATGGCCGGGGTATAGACTACCAGAGTATTCTCGATGTCCTTGGGAATGAAGTTGATGTCGTCTTCATAATGGACTGCTATGCCCTCCTCCTCGAGGGCTGCGGTCAGATCGGATGGAGTCCTGTCATAGCCGGACACTGCAAGTCCCTTGAACTTCCAGTACCTTGCGATGGCGCTCATTCCGATGCCGCCTATTCCTATGAAATAAATGTTCTTATACATTGCCGTCACATATTCTGTAAACCTCTTCCGCTATGGTGTCCGCCGCTTCAGGAAGAGCGAGCGAAGCCGCGTTGCGTTCCATTTCAGCCGTCTTGCTCCTGTCTCCGACCAGAGCGAGCGCGGTCTGCATAAGTTTCTCCTCCGCTTCCGCGTCCCTTACCAGAACGGCCGCTCCGCGATTCACGAGCGCCATCGCATTATGAGTCTGATGGTCTTCCGCCACATTCGGGGACGGCACGAGCACCGAGGCTTTATGTGCTGCGCACAATTCCGAAATCGAGCCGGCTCCCGAGCGGGAGATGACCAGGTCTGCGGCGGCGTATGCAAGTCCCATCCTGCGGATGAAATCCGTGTGGTGGACATTCGCAGCCTCCTTGTGCCGGGCCATAAACTCGTCCACGCCCTTCTTGTAGAAAGACCCGCACTGCCAGAGGACTTCGACCCCTTCCGAACCGGGGCATCCGTCCTCTATCCACTTCTTTACCGACTCGTTAAGCGTGCGGCTGCCCAGACTCCCTCCCACGATGAGGATGTGGCGGCAGTCCGCGCTGAGTCCGTAGAACTTCACTCCTTCAGCTTTGAGAGCATCGTCGGAGGGAACGATCTCGCTGCGGATAGGATTGCCGGTGAGCACTATACGCTCCTGCGGGAAGAACTTCTCCATACCGGGATAGGCCACGCAGATGCGCCTTACGCGGCGGCCGAGCAGGCGGTTCGTAAGCCCGGCGAAGCTGTTCTGCTCCTGTATCAGGGCCGGAATGCCCTTGCGCACGGCTTTCCAGAGCAGGGGAGCGCTCGCGTATCCGCCCACGCCTATGGCTATGTCGGGGCGGAACTCGTCGATGACGCGCCCCGCCTTGCGCAGACTCGCGATGATGCGCAGCGGCAGGCGGAGGTTAGCCGCCAGATTCTTAAGGCTCAGCTGTCTCTGGAGACCCGCTATGGGCAGGCCCGTGATCCGGTATCCGGCCGCCGGGACTTTCTCCATCTCCATCCGGCCCTCCGCGCCCACGAAGAGTATCTCCGTGTCCGGGTTCAGTTCCTTCAGTCTGCCCGCGATGGATATGGCCGGGAAGATGTGCCCTCCCGTGCCTCCGCCGCTTATGATTACTCTCAATGCTCTGTGTTTCCCCATAGTCTTCAGATATTTTCGATTATCTCGTCTTCCGCCGCGTCCAGATCGTCGAGGCTGCTTTCCATTTCCGGCTTGGCGCTGGTGATAGGCTCAGCCATCCGAGTCTCGGCGTCTATTTTCTTCTTCGCCATCCGGCTGATCGAGAGCAGGATGCCGAAGGCTATGCTGAATGCGATGAACGAGGTCGCGCCGTGGCTGATCATAGGCAGCGTCTGACCCGTCTGCGGCAGGAGCCGGGCGTTAACCATTATGTGCATCAGGGCCTGGCCGCTGATGAGCAGCACCAGGCCGGTCACAAGTATCTGCGCGAAGCGGTCGTTGCAGCCGCGCACGATGATGCTTCCGCGCGCCAGAAGGCTCAGGTACACGGCCAGCACTATGATGCCGCCGAGAAGCCCGTACTCCTCCAGGATGAAGCTGTACATATAATCTTCATACATCACAGGCACTATGTAGCGCTGTGTGCTCTGTCCGGGGCCTTTCCCGATAAGACCGCCCTCGTGTATCGCTATCTTGGCGCTGTAGGTCTGACGGAATCTGTCCAGTGCATCATAATATTCCCGACTGCCTTTCCGCGCGTCCATAAAGCGCTCTATGTCCGCATCGTCACCCTTGATTCTCGATGCCCAGGTGCCGGCCCTCTCGAAGAATCCGGCATCCTTCTTCACCGCAGTATCTTTCTCCCCTCCCGCGTTTCCGGCCAGAAGCACCGCCGCGCCTCCGATGAGTGCGAGGCATAGTCCCGCGAGCAATATCTTCTTCCCTTTCCCGTACCACAGTCCGCTGCAGAACATCGTGGCAAGCAGCACCACACCTATGAACGCGCCGCCGGAACCGCTGCTCTTCATAATGCAGAACATCACGATAAGGGCAGGAAGGTACAGGTACAGAATCCTTTGGGTCAGAGGGGCGGCGAGCCAGCCCAGATGCTCTTTTTGCGAGAGCCTGTCCGTCAGCTTGAACCCTTTCTTTTCGTAAGTGTCGATGGCCCAGGCCATATACAGAACCATACCTACTTTTATGAGTTCGAAGATATGGATCTGCATCCCGTTCACCTTGATGACGCGCCAGGCGTAGTTTATGTGCGTGGCCTGGATGAAGTCGCCTATTTTCATATGGGCCATAACGAAGATGATGGCCGCCATCGAAAGCGGAAAGCACCACGGGGCTAAGCGTCTGTACCACTTCACGTCACGGATGACCAGGTAGCAGAACAGTATGCACATCAGTCCGAGACCTATCACTTTCAGCTGTTCGAGGATGATGTCGGTCCTGCTCAGCTTCTCGGTCGTCATCATCGCCGTGGAGGAGAAGATGCAGACTATGGAGAACAGGATGAGCAGAAGCACGATCATCCAGACCACCTTGTCCCCCGCAAGGTTGTCGATGAAATTCCATAGAGCGTTCTTCCTGTTTCTTCCCATAGCTTCTTACAGGGCCCTTACGGCCGCCTTGAATTTATCTCCCCGGTCTTCATAGCAGGTGAAGAGGTCGAAACTTGCGCAGCACGGGCTGAGCAGCACGACATCCCCCGGAACAGCCCTGCGGCTGCACTCCTTCACCGCCTCCTCTGCGGAGAGGGTGTCGATGATGTTTTCGCTTCCCACTATGCCCTCGAAGGCTTCGTGGAGTTTCCTGTTGTCCACGCCCAGGCAGACTATGGCCTTTACCTTTTCTTTCACCAGAGGGGCGAGGACGCTGTAGTCGTTGCCCTTGTCGGTGCCTCCCGCGATCCAGACCACAGGTCGGGTCTGACACTCGAGAGCATACCAGGCCGCGTCCACGTTAGTGGCCTTCGAGTCGTTCACGTACAGGACTCCGCCCACGCTGAGCACCGGCTCCAGCCTGTGCTCTATGGCCTTGAAGCTGCGCAGGGCGGCGCGGATGGTCTCGTCGTCGATGTCCATCGCCTTGGCCGCAAGTGCGGCCGCCATAGAATTGTAGATATTGTGTCTGCCGCCGAGTGCGAGCTCGTCGAGGTAGATTTCGCTTTCGTCCTTCTCGTATTTGAGCACTATCCTGCCGTCCTTCACGTAGGCTCCCTGGTCGAGGTCCTCCTTCTGCTGCGAGAACGGGAGCATCTTGCACTGGAGCACTATGCGGCTGAGCTGCGCTATGGTGATGGCGTCGTCCGAGTCGAAGATGAAGCAGTCCTCGGGACGGAGGTTGCGCGTGATGCGGAACTTGGCCTTCACGTAGTTCTCCATATTGTGGTCGTAGCGGTCCAGATGGTCTGGCGTTATGTTCGTGATGATGGCGATGTCCGGGCGGAAATCATAGACGTTGTCCAGCTGGAAGCTGCTGATTTCCAGAACGTAATAGTCGAAATGCTCTGTCGCCACCTGATAGGCGTAGCTCTTGCCGATATTGCCGCCCAGCCCCACGTTGAGGCCCGCCTGCTGAAGCAGGTAGTAGATCAGCGAGGTCGTGGTGGTTTTGCCGTTGCTGCCGGTGACGCATATCTTGCGGGCCGTGTCATAGCGCCCCGCGAACTCGATTTCGGAGATTATCGGCGTGCCCTGTGCCTTAAGGGCGCGGACCATCGGAGCCGAGGACGGGATGCCCGGACTCTTCACCACCTCGTCCGCGCCGAGTATCAGCTCTTCGCTGTGCCGCCCCTGCTCGAAGGGAATGTCCCACTTGCGCAGGATCTCCATATATTCCTGTCCTATCTCCCCCTTGTCGGAGAGGAAGACCTCGTATCCTTTCACTTTTGCCAGCACGGCGGCGCCTGTTCCGCTTTCTCCGCCGCCCAGCACTACTATTCTGCCCATATCATTATCTTTAATAAAGCCCTTGTCTCAGTGATTCTTAATTTCCATCATCACTTACTATCGCCGCGTCCCCGGTCCGTCTCTGACTTCCGACGCCGCTGCCACCTATCTTACCTTCAGCATAGCCAGCGTCGCCACA
Organism: Bacteroidia bacterium; assembly: GCA_030529945.1. GTDB lineage: Bacteria > Bacteroidota > Bacteroidia > Bacteroidales > UBA932 > Cryptobacteroides. The sequence continues at coordinate 21,546 of JAUMVX010000033.1, forward strand.
GCCAGAAGCAGTCCCACTATCCAGAACCTCGTCACTATGCGGGCTTCCGGAATGCCCTTCTTCTGATAGTGATGGTGGAGTGGAGCCATCAGGAACACCCTGCGTCCCTCACCGTATTTTTTCTTGGTATGCTTGAACCAGCCGCGCTGGATGATGACCGAAAGAGATTCCATAAGGAAGATGCCGCAGAGCACAGGCAGCAGCAGCTCCTTGTGTATCAGCACCGCGCTCACTCCGATGACCCCGCCTATGGTGAGACTTCCCGTATCGCCCATAAAGACCTGTGCCGGGAAGGTGTTGTACCACAGGAAGCCGAGCAGCGCCCCGGCGAAGGCCGCCATATAGATCGCCACCTCCCCCGTGCCCGGGATGTACATTATGTTCAGATAGTGCGCGTCCAGAATATTGCTGCTCAGCCAGGCCATAACTCCGAGCGTGATCACCACTATGGCTGAGGTGCCTGTGGCGAGCCCGTCCATCCCGTCCGTGAGGTTCGTCCCGTTCGAGCAGGCGAGTATGATGAAGATTATCACCAGCATATAGATGCCCCAGGTGCAGTACACGCCTATCTGACCGCGCAGCGGCGAGAGCCAGGAGTAATCGAACTCGTGCGTCTTCACGAAGGGGATCGTGGTCACGAGCCGGGTCGTGTGTATGTCGGAACTCAGACAGACCGTAAGCGCGATGACCAGCCCCAGGGCGAACTGCATCAGCAGCTTGCTCTTCGCGCTGAGTCCGTCCTTATTATGTCTGAACACCTTGATATAGTCGTCCATAAAGCCAATCGCTCCGCACCAGAGCGTGGTGAGAAGCAGCAGCAGCGTGTAGATGCTGTCCAGACGGCAGACCAGCAGCGCCGAGCCGAGCAGCGCGACTATGATGATCACCCCGCCCATCGTGGGCGTGCCCTTTTTCTGCATCTGACCTTCGAGCCCGAGGTCGCGGATGCTTTCGCCTATCTGTCTGCGCTGCAGCCAATGTATGATTTTACCTCCCGCGAAGAAGGCTATGAGCATACTGAGCACCGCCGCGAGCATAGCCCTGAATGACAGATAGTGCATCAGACCCGCTCCCGGGAAATCATATCCGAGCTTAGTCAGCCAATCTACAAGATGATATAGCATGATTCTCTCTACTCCAAAGTTTTAAATACTTCTTCCACTATTTCCCTCTCGTCGAAATGCAGTTTCTCCTTTCCGACGATCTGATATGACTCGTGCCCCTTGCCGGCAAGCAGCAGCGCGGCGCCTTCCGGGGCGAGCAGCAGCGCCGTCCTTATCGCTTCGCGCCTGTCGCAGATGAAAAGCGCTTTGCCCAGACCCAGGGGGCTGAAACCCTTGCGGATTTCATCCAATATGCCTTCGGCATTCTCCGTTCTCGGATTGTCCGAGGTCACGATGATGCGGTCCGCGTACTTCTCGGCGATCTGAGCCATCTCCGGCCGCTTGGTCCTGTCGCGGTCGCCTCCGCAGCCGAACAGGCAGAACAGCGGCTTGTCCGGGGCGATGTCCTTCAGAGTCTTTAAGACGTTGTCCAATGCGTCGGGCGTGTGCGCGTAGTCTATTATGACGCTCAGCCCGCGCGGTCCGTGCAGCGTCTCCAGCCGTCCCGGAGCCGACTCCAGCCTGCTGAGTTCCACCAGCACTTCCTCGGGGGCTGCGCCCAATTCCACTGCGGCGCTGTAGATGGCGAGAAGATTATAGGCGTTGTGCGCTCCGATGAGCCTGGTCCACACCTCTCTGCCGTCTATGCGGAGCTGCATCCCGTCGAAGCTCTCCTCGATTATCCTCGCGGTATGGTCCGCCATATTCCTGCAGGAGTAGCTCACCACTCTCGCCCGGCAGTTCTGGACCATAACGGAGCCGTTCCTGTCGTCTATGTTCGTGATGGCCACAGCATCCTCGGGGAGAGTGTCGAAGAAGAGTTTCTTGCATCTGAGGTACTCCGCGAAGGTCTTGTGGTAGTCCAGATGGTCGTGGGTGAGATTCGAGAATATGCCCTCGCTGAAATGCAGTCCGGCCACCCTGTCCTGTTCCATACCTATGGAGCTCACCTCCATAAAGCAGTATTCGCAGCCTTCGGCCACCATTTCTGCGAGCAGTTCATTTATGGTTATGGGGTCTGCGGTGGTGTTCTCGGTCTCGCTGCGTCTGCCGCCCACATAGTTCGCTATGGTGGAGAGAAGCCCGCAGCTGTAGCCCAGACCTCTGAAGAGGCGGTAGAGCAGGGTCACGGTCGTGGTCTTTCCGTTAGTGCCGGTGATGCCCACAAGATGCAGCTTCCCGGAAGGATGCCCGTAGAAGTTCCCGGCGCACAGTGCCAGAGACTTCCTGTCGGCGGACACCACTGCGCGGGCTCCGCTGCGCTCCGCGTCCGCGATGTACTTGTGACCGTCATCGCTTGTGCCGTTCACGGCTATGAAAAGAGACCCCGGAACCGCCTTTCGCGAGTCGCAGCAGATGGAGGTAATCTCCATATCCGGAGTGCCGCTTATGATGGCAGCTCCTGTTCCTTTTATTATATCTTCAAGTTTCATTTCAAAGTGATATTTACCGTCTGTCCTTCTTTAAGCACCTTTCCCGCAGCCGGACTCTGTCCGCTCACGTGGCCCGTGCCGCTGTACGAGCACTTGAGCCCGCTGCTTTCTATAGCTCGCAGGGCATCTCTCAGCCCCATCCCCTTGAGGTCCGGAACTTCTCCCTTTCCGGTAGCCGCTATCGTGGCCGGGGCCATTTCCGGTACGGTCCCGGCAGGCTCAAGTTCTCCTCTCCAGTAAGGGTCTATGGTACAGATGCCGTCCACGACCTCCCTGATGGCTTTCGCCGGGATGGTCCCTCCATAGAAGCTCTCGGGCGAGAGTACAGAATATACCGTGCAGATGGCGCTGTACTGAGGGTCTGCCGCAGGGAAGAAGCAGACGAAAGTGGCCTGGTTCTTCTTCCTTCCGCGCTCGTCCGTGTACCGTCCCGCCGCTGTCTTGCTGTCGTTCCGGTCTAGGACGATCTGTGAGGTCCCGGTCTTGCCGGCCACCTGACACTTGGCGTTGCGGACCCTGGAACCGGTGCCGGCTTTCACCACGTGTACAAGCCCGGCGGTGAGAGTGTCGGCCGTAGCTCTGGAGCATACCGAGGCATTCAGGATGCCCGGTCCGCGTTTCTCCTTCACGATACCGCCCTTCTCCACGCTTTCCACCAGATACGGTTTCATCATCATCCCCTTGTTCGCGATGGCATTATAGAAGGTCAGTATGTGCAGGGGAGTCTCGGTCACGGAATAGCCGTAGGCTATCGTCGCGAGCGAGGAACGGGACCAGGAAGGGCTTTCGGGCGAGGGAATCACCGGACTTGCCATACCTTTCAGGTCGAAGTCGAAAGCCTGTCCCAGCTTGAAGGAATAAAGGTTGTCGATGAACTTTTTGGGCTTCTTGCCGTAATGCTGTTTCGCCAGATAGGAGAAAATGTAGTTCGAGGATACCTGAAGTCCGTATATGATGGGGATGTTCTCGCTCCTGAACTCGCGGACATAATCCCCGATGTGTCTGTCTTCCTTGCCCGTCTCCTTAGTGACTCCGATACCGCCGCCGTCCCTTGCCGGAACGGTCTCGTAGAGCGAGGTAACATAGCCGTCGTTCATAAGGCTCATCAGCGTGGCCAGCTTGAATATGGAACCCGGCTCCCCGGCGCGTCCCACGGCGTAGTTCGTGGACTCTTCCGTAGTTCCGCTGTCGGGATCTCGGCGGAGGTTCACCATTGCGCGGATCGCGCCGGTCTTCACCTCCATCACCACGAGGCATCCGCCTTCAATGCGTGCGTTAGTGTCTATCTGGGCTCTGAGCGCCCTGTCCGCGATGTCCTGGAAGTCGATGTTCAGAGTGGTTCTGATGTCGTTTCCGTCCACAGGCTTGACGAAGCTGCTGTCCAGGTCGCGAATCTTGATTCCGGCATCGCTGCGCTTCATATATTCGTATCCGTCCTCACCGTGCAGGGCATAGTCGAAACTGCCTTCGAGGCCGATACGGTTGTTCGTGCTGGCTTCAGTGTTGCTGCGTATGAAACCTATGGTGCGTCTGGCCAGCTTTTCGTAAGGATAGCGGCGCACTTCCGCCCTTTCCTCTATGATGCCGCCCTCGTTGCGGCCGCGCTCGAAGAGAGGGAGCTTCTTCAGCTTCAGCAGTGTCTCGTAGTCCACGTTCTTGCCCAGAACCCGGTATTGTCTGCCGGACTTCCTGTCGGAAAGAATCTGCGAGTAGTATTGGTCTGCGGTCTTCTGCGGGAAGAACTCGGGAAGCGCGTCCGCAAGTTTGCGCGCGTCGTCTCTCCACTGCCGTTCCTTCTCCGCTCCCTTCTCCTTGTCGTCCTCGAACTGCTTTTTCATAACGGTGCAGTCCATAGCTATGGTGTAGGTGGCGGAAGATGTGGCGAGCGTGCGTCCGTCGTAGGTGAGGATTTCTCCCCGGGTGGGATAGAGGACGGTCTTTGTGCTTTTGGGTGTGAGGACCTCGAGGATTTTCGGCTCCGGACGGAAGCCGATGCAGATATATGCCAGCTTGATGACTACCGCGACGGCCGCCACCAGAGAGACGATATAGAAACGGAACAGCATCTTTCCGGTGCTGTATCCCTTTTCTTTCAGTGTGTCGCGTCTTTCAGCCATATATCTTTTTCAGTCCCTTTCCTGCGTTTCCCGTTCTCTACTCTCCGTTCACCATTTCTCGTACTCCACTCTTCTCTACTCTCCACTTTCCGTTCTCCACTCTTCCCTCATCACTTTCCGTTTTCCACTCTTCTGTTTCCACTCTTCACTCTCCTGTCTCCGTCCTTACTTTTTCAGCCGGACGGCGGCATTCTCAGGCTCCTGTACTTCCGACCCCGACTGCCGCAGCATCTCCTCCAGCGTGGAGCGGCGGACAATGCTTTTCAGCTTGAACTCCAGCGCGGAGTTCTGCGTCTGCTGCTCCTTTAGCGTCAGCTTGTTCTTCTCCACCTCCGCCAGAGTGTTATCCACACCGAGGTTGAACCAGATGAACATCGTTATGAGGAAGAACATCCATATCACGTGGATGAAGTACTGCCCGATGTTCAGTCTCAGCATCAGTTCTCCCTTGGCGATGGCCTTCATCAAGTTCCCCAGAAGCTGCCCTATGTCCTGGACTTTCCACTTCCTCCCGTCTTTCCGCGTCTGCGGGGCTTCCTGTATGTCTTTTTCGCCCATCATTCCCTACATTACGCCTGTTCTGTCATTCCGCGCCTGCCGCCGGCGGGCGGGATGGTCTCTCCGCTCTTGCGCGCGATGCGCATCTTGGCGCTGCGCGCCCTGGTGTTCGCCGCGATTTCCTCCTCCGAAGGGAGAATCGGCTTGCGCTCCACGGCCTCCAGCAGCACCGCGCAGCGTCCGTAGATGTCCCTTTCCATCTTTCCCTCGACATTGCCGCTTCTTATGAAATTCTTCACCATCCTGTCTTCGAGGGACTGATAGGTGATGATCACGAGTTTACCTCCCGGCTTGAGAGTGTCCGCCGCGCCTTCGAGGAACTTCTCGAGAGACTTCATCTCATCGTTCACTTCGATGCGCAGGGCCTGGTAGACCTTGGCGAGGAACTTGTGCTCGGCGTAGGGCGGCAGTACGGGGGAGAGGACGGAGTTGAGGTCTCCGGTCGTGCGTATCGGGGCCTTCTCCCGCGCGGCGACTATCAGCGAGGCTATCCGGCGGGAGCCTTCCAGCTCACCGTAGAGACGGAAAATCCTTTCGAGTTCTCCGGCCTCATAGCCGTTCACCACCGAGGCGGCGTCTTTTTCCGCGAGTGAGTTCATCCTCATATCCAGAGCGGCGTCGAAACGGAAGGAAAAACCCCTTTCCGCCGTGTCGAACTGATGGGACGAAACTCCGAGGTCGGCGAGAATCCCGTCCGCCACGCCTCCGGCGTACGCCTGACCTATTCTGTCCACGCTGCCTCCGGCATCCGTCTGCCCTGTCTCGTCCGCTCCGCGTTCCCGGTAATCGCGTGCGGCCTTGCGGGCCTCCAGGAGCGCGAAGTTGTGGACGAAACGAAAATTATTGTGTATCAATGTGAAACGGCTATCTTCCGGACAGTTCGCAAAAGCGTCGCTGTCGCGGTCGAAAGCCAGCAGTCTTCCTTCAGGGGAGAGTCTCGAGAGTATTTCGCGCGAATGCCCGCCGCCGCCGAATGTGGCGTCGACATAGAAGCCCGAAGGGTCGCCTACTAGGGCGGTGACGCTCCGGTCCAGAAGTACGGGGATATGATATTCTGACATTTCCGGACCTCCTATCTGCTCTCTGGGAGTTTTCCGGCTATTTCTACGAATTCTTCATCGGAGAGTGCTGTGGCCTCGAATTTCTCTTTGGCCCAGATCTCTATCTTGTAGTCATTTCCCGAGAAAACCACATCTTTTGTGACACCTATCTGCTCCAGCAGTTCTCTGGAGATGCTGATGCGGCCGAATTTCGGGTCAGGCTCCACAAGGTCGCGTCCGCGAGTATATTCTCTCCAGAATTTATCGTGCTCGGGGTTGAAGAAATTAAGACGCGCCCTCGTCTCTTCCGACTGCTTCTGCCACTGCTCGTAAGTGTACATTTCCAGACAGGGGGCGAAGATGCCTTTCTTCACTACAAACCTCATATCGCCGCCTTCAGGCAGCATCTTCTTCAATGCCGAAGGGAAGACGAGTCTCCCTTTGTCATCGAGCCTGGACGGATAGCTGCCTATAAAAGTGACCATAACTGTTTATACCTTTCACGCGATTGCCACAAAGATATAAACAATTTTCCACTTTCTTCCCCTTTTTTACATTTTTTTCCACACGAGCTCCCCCGGAGAGGAACAATGTCATTTTTCG
>JAUMVX010000034.1 GCA_030529945.1 Bacteroidia bacterium
GGTTTTTTCGTCTCAGAACGGCAGCTGCCGCTTCGCGTCCATTCACCGGGGGCCGCATCCCCCGGACCCCCTGGGTCGCTGCGAGGGAGGGCGTTTACAAGAGATAAAGATATGATGACAGGTAAGGCTTTCAAAGAAAAAGGACGGCCTGAAAGGTCGTCCTTTAAGTGTATGGATGGAATCCCGTATTACTGCTCCTCCATAAGACGGAGGTGCTGTACGTAGATGGCTTTCTGCATAGCCACTCTCTTCTTTGCCGAAGGCTTTTCGAAATTCTTGCGTGCGCGAAGCTCACGTACGGCACCGGTCTTTTCGAATTTTCTCTTGAACTTCTTAAGAGCTCTTTCGATATTCTCGCCTTCCTTAATAGGTACTATAATCATCTTAAATCACCCCCTTTTTCTTTAGCGGCTGCAAAGATACGTATTTTTTCTTAATCTGAAAGGCTTATGAGAAAAAAGATGAAGGCAATAATCCTGGGCAGGAATCAGGGCAAGGGCCGGGGAGGACGAAGAACGGAATTTCTGAAATGAGACAGGTTGTGGAAGAACTGAATTTCTGAAATGAGACAAGTTGTGGTGGGGAATGCCGTAGAAACCGTTCCCGGAGCGGAGATACTGCGCGATTGTGAACGGAATCGTCAATATTTGGACTTTGGGAACATATTTTTATGGCCGATACCTTGTAAATTTGTTTCCGGAAAGGTGGGATGATGAAGCGCCAAGAAACTTGGAAAGAATAAAATGCCTCAGATGATGCAGGTTATTTTTGGAAGGTTTCTATGTGCTCAGGATTCCGGCTCTCAACACTGAAACTATAGTGATGAAGAAAAACAGCAGGTAAGTTATTTCAGGAATCACATAAAACCGTAAAATATGAAAAAGCATTTGTACATCATCAGCCTGATGGCTGTCGCCGCGTTTGCGCAGTCCTGCGGCGGGAATGTAAATACAGGAGAGCCGGTAGCGGAAACATCTCTGGGGAAAATCAAGGGTGGACTCTCTGAAAGCAATCCTCATATAGCCGTCTATAAAGGTATCCCTTATGCCGTACAGCCGGTGGGCGAAAGGCGTTGGACACGTCCCGAACCTACTCCGCAGTGGGACAGCGTGATGGTAGCGCAGGAATTCGGCAAGATTTCCATTCAGCCGGCCCACACTGACCCCGAGTCGTTCTACACCAAGGAATTCTATTGGATGGGCGATCCCGAGATGGGCGAGGACTGCCTCTATCTGAACATCTGGACTCCGGCTGAGGCTGTAAACCATCCGGAAAAGAAACTCCCCGTGGCAATGTGGATTCACGGAGGGGCATATATCAACGGCTGGGGTAATGAAATCACTATGGACGGCGACGAATGGGCGAAACGCGGAGTGATACTGGTCACCATAAACTACCGCCTCGGGACTCTCGGCTTTATGGCGAATCCTCTTCTGAACGCGGAAAACGAGAACGGTACATCCGGCAACTGGGGAACCCTCGACCAGATCGCGGCCCTCAAATGGATAAAGCAGAATATCTCCGCTTTCGGCGGCGACCCTGACAACGTAGGTATCTTCGGCCAGAGCGCAGGCGCGGCGAGCGTTAAGAATCTCATCAGTTCTCCACTTTCCAAGAATCTGATAAGCAAGGCCATAATCCAGAGCGGCGGCGGTGTGGGCCGTTTCATCGGCAGCAGCACCATCGGGGATATGGCGAAAAGGGGAGAGGACTTTATGAAGTTCACAGGCTGCACAGATATGGAGCAGATGCGCGCCCTCACGCCTGAGCAGCTTAAGGAATACGAGGACGGGTACAAGGCCCGAATCCACAGCTGGAGTCTTTTCAGCCCGGCAATCGACGGCTACGCCATAACCGGAGACTTCAACGACCTGGCCCTGAACGGCGAACTCGCCGACATCCCTTATATGATAGGAAGCAACTCCGACGATATGGGAGATATGCGCGAACAGACTACGCGCTTCGCCTCAGTCCAGGATTCCCTCCACAGGAAGCCCGTATATGTCTATCATTTCGAAAGACGGCTTCCCGGTGACGAGTCAGGGGCCTTCCATTCTGCGGAACTCTGGTATGTGTTCGGAACCCTCGCCAGAAGCTGGCGTCCTTTCACGGAGCAGGACTACGCCCTGAGCGCGGAAATGCTGGACTATTGGACGAACTTCATCAAGACCGGCGACCCGAACGGCGAGAACGGCGAGAACGCGGGCAGCTGGAAGCCTTGCACAGGAGACCGCGAGGAAATAAAAACACTGGACGTGAAATAGACCGGAATCCCGAAAACACCGGACGTGAAACAGATAGGGCCCTCAAATAGAGAATTATTGACTTTCAAATAGATATGAAAACAATCACAAAACTTACATTGGCCGCGGCGCTGTGCGCTGCGGCTGCGCTCCCGGCCTCCGCGCAGAGCTGGGGAGTGCGCACTCCGAACGACACTCTGCGCTCCGTGCGCTTCGTCGGCGGCGACGCCGTGTTCAGCATCTATGCACCCAAGGCGCGGCAGGTCTCGATTGCCGGTGACGGCGACCTGATTCCGTATTTCGGCGAGAACGTGCCGAAGGTGGAGGAGCGGCCTGACGGTGTCTGGACGTTTACGATAAAGAACGCGCAGCCGGGCAACTATCGCTATCATTTCATTGTGGACGGTGTCCGCGTTTACGATCCGAAGAATGAATTTGCGGGCGAGACCTCGGCGATTGCGACAATCGGCGACGGCAGCGAGTTCTTCGCGCTGAAGGACGTGCCGCACGGAGCGGTGAGTCAGAGATACTATTGGAGCGAGACTCTCGGCTGCTACAGGCGTATGCACGTCTGGACTCCGGCGGGCTACGAGACTTCGAAGAAGAAGCTCCCCGTACTCTACCTCATCCACGGCGGCGGTGACACGGACAATTCATGGCCGGGTGTGGGCGCAGCCGGATTCATCCTCGACAACCTTCTCGCCGAGGGGAAGATGCAGCCGATGATTGTCGTTATGCCGAACGGGACCATAGAGAACGTGCCGAACGAGGTGCCTCCGTTCGCGCAGGATATGGTGAAATCCATAATCCCATTCATCGAGAGCAACTATCCGATCCTGACCGACCGCAGGCATAGAGCCATCGCGGGCCTTTCGATGGGCGGAATGGAAACGATGGAGACGGCCTTCAGCAATCCGGATATGTTCTCTTACGTGTGGGTGCTCAGCTCTTCGTTTATGCCGGGCGCTGACCCTGTCGCCGAGTCCAAGCGTCTGAACGTCAAGCAGAACGCCGAAAAGATGAACAGGAATTTCGTTCAGCTGACCTTCGCACAGGGCGGCCCCGCCGACATCGCGTACCGCAACTGTCAGAACACGCTCAAGCAGCTCGATGCGGACGGCGTGAAGTACGAGTACATCGAGAACTCGCAGGCAGGGCACAGCTGGACCACCTGGCGCGCGGACCTCTACACGCTCGCGCAGCGCATTTTTAAATAAAGGCGCGGCCGCACGCGCTGTGCGGCCAATATGGGAACGGCAGCTTAGTGATTCCTAAAAAAACAGAAGGAAACTTTTTATCTTTTTTAATATGAAGAAAGTATTTATCATTATTGCAGCAGCCATAATGGCTCTCCCTGCCTCCGCGCAGGAGCTCACGAATTTCGCATTCGGAGGACGAAAAGTCATAGTGTCTCCCGAAGTCGGCAAGGACAGCGTGACATTCCGTCTCAAGGCGGATTATGCCACTCAGGTAACTATGTACGGCTCCTGGATGCCGGACTATGGCGATGAGATCGCCCTCACCAGAGGCCCCGAGAACGTATGGGAAGTGACCATTCCCGCTCCTTCTCCGGAAATCTATACCTATAATTTCTATGTGGACGGAACTTCCGTGAACGATCCTGCGAATGTCCTGATGCAGCGTGACGGAACACGTTACCTGAGTATGCTTCTGATCGACGGTGAGCGTTCGCAGAACTACCGTGAAGCGGCCCACAGGGGAACCGTCTCTCACGTATGGTATGACAGCGCACTGCTCGGCATAAACCGCCGTATGACCGTCTATACCCCTTACGGCTACGAGACATCGAAGAAGACCAAATATCCTGTCCTCTACCTCCTCCACGGAGGCGGCGGAGACGAGGAGGCCTGGACCTCGATGGGACGCGCCGCGCAGATTCTCGACAACCTCATCGAGAAGGGACTCGCCAAGCCTATGATCGTGGTGATGCCTAACGGCAATCCGGGTCAGCAGGCCGCCTGCACCTTCGCTCTTCCTGTGAAACAGTATGACTGGCAGGGCAACGATTATGTCACCAGCCTCGTCAAGGAGATTATTCCTTTCGTCGAGAAGAACTACCGGGCCATCCCGAACAAGTCCGCCAGGGCCATCGCGGGCCTTTCGATGGGCGGCGGCCACACCACAAGCGCCACGATGCTCTTCCCTGGCGTGTTCGACTACATCTGCCCTATGTCCTGCGGACTGCGTGACGGAGAGGGCGTGGACGCTCAGATGCAGGGCATCAAGAAGGCCGGCTACAAGCTCTACTGGATCGGCTGCGGCACGGCGGACTTCGCCTGGCCGGGCACTGAGACTATGGTCAAGGTTCTCGAGCGCAACGGTATGGAGTACACTCTCTTCGCCTCCGACGGCGGACACGTGTGGTACAACTGGCGCTACTACCTGAACACCTTCGCCCAGCTGCTTTTCAAGTAGCGGGGTTCATCTTCACATCTTTATTTTTGGCGGAAATCAGGCATTTTTATGCCGTTTCCGCCAAAAATAATTTCATAAAAGCGAACTGAGAGTGAGTATATCATTGATATTCGCCTTCGTATAATCGTTCTCCACTAAACCGGATGTCGTTATGAATACGATGAAGATGCTTTTGTTTTTGTAGATATTGCGCAGCGCTTCTTTCCTTTCGCTGAGTTTCGTCTTGTCGGAGGATGTCAGGGCATATTTCCTCTCCGACCATTTTATTTCACATAAGGAAACAGACCTGTCCTGTCTGTCTATCACCATATCAAGCTGCATTTTGCCGTCATAGTATGGATATGTTCTACAAACTACACGGCCTATCCCGAGCGCTGCTCTTATTCTGTTCATCTGCGAGAAGCACAGACGCTCAAAGGCCAGCCCTATCCAAGTGCTGTACGGGTGAGTGCCGATAATCCCTGACCAGCTGAAATTGTCCAGCTTTGACATTGACTTGACGAACTGAAAATAAAATAGGGAATAGAAATCTACCAGCTGGTATATGTTCCGGGTATTTCCCAAGGAGGAGTACTTACGTATGAACCCGCATTGTTCGAGTTCATTCAGTTTTCTTGTCAGACTGCCTCCGTCCTTGTATTTCAGGCCATCTTTGATTTCAGTCCTTGAATACCCGGATTTCTTCTTCGCGAGCAGCTCGATGATTTTTATGTAATCATATGACTTTCTGAACAGAGAGTCGTACAGATCGTAGAATTCATCGTTCAGTTTTGCATTCTCCTTGAAGAAAAGCTCGTCAATGTTCCGGTACAGACTTCGATTCTTGTCAAGAAGCCCCAGATAATAGGGAACTCCGCCCAGAATCATATAGGTCTCGGCGATAGCTTCGATATCCCATATTATTCCTTTTGACTGCAGAAATTCTTTGGTTTCGGACAAACTGAATGGCATCAGGCGTATTTTTGATGTAATCCTGTTGTGCAGCCCGCCACGGTTTTTAATGATGTTCTTAACCATCCAAGATGCTGCCGAACCACATACGATAAGCATTATTTCCGGATGCTCTGATGCCCAGCTGTTCCAAAAACGGTCAAGAGCCGTGACGAATTTTGATTTTTGAGTGTCAAGCCAAGGCAACTCATCAATAAACAGAACTTTCCTCTTGCTTCCGGATGTTTCTACCACCTCTTTAAGCAAATCGAAGGCCTCAAACCAGTCTGACGGACGTTTACTGCTTGCCGGAAGTCCATACTGTAAAAGGCTCTCGTAGAAATTACGCAGTTGGTCTTTCATTCCGCACCGCGCGAGTCCGGATGTATAGAAGGTGAATTTGTTCTGGAAGAATTCCTTTACCAGAAACGTCTTCCCAATACGCCTCCGCCCATATATGGCCACAAATTCGGGGTCACGGCTTTCGTAGAGTCTTTTTAACTCACGGCATTCTTCTTCGCGTCCAATCAGTTTCATAACCTGTTTATTTTTGGCGCAAATATACTTTTTTTATCCCGTTTCCGCCAAAAATAATTCGAAATGTATGGGGTGGGCCGTCCACGCATCGTCACGGGAAAACTTATCCTATGAAAATCCGCATATCATAGAGAGCTTCCATAAATGATGAATCAGCGAATTGGTGCTGCCCGTCAGCACACTGAGTATTGACAATACGGTATTGGTCTTCCATTGCTTCAATCCGGAATCTTACTTCAAGAAATCCGCTACGGTATACATAAATCCATCCGTTGTCCAGATAGAATCCATATCGGTGTTCCCAACCTGTATATGAAGCCTTGAGTATAGAACAGCGTTCTTGTTCAGATATTGTTGTGCCTTCGTCTTGCCGTTGCGTAATCCGGGGATTATTTCGGCGATAATGTTTGCGGCATAGATGCCTTCTTTGTCATTGTAGAATGGAGGCGTGTCCGACAATAACAGTGAATTCGGATGGTCGAATACCCAATGTAATGTTGCCAGCTGTATATGACGGGCTTTGTTTCTGATGAAGAACTTGTCGCTCTCGCTGCCGTATCTCAGTTGTGCTCCATCCCTATAAATGATGGCCCACATCGCCGTTGCGAAAGCAACTTCTCCCAATGGGGAGAACTTCGCATCAGATGATGTGAGCGAGGAATAGAAGCACTCCTTGTTGTTCTCGTGTGTCCAGGCGGCCAAGTCGCCGACTATTGCTCCAAGCATTTTTTTTCGATAGTTTCGGTTACTATTATTGCGTGATCGGAGGACAGCTCGCAGCCCTTGTCGTATCGGTATCGGCAATTGCGGACTACTATATGCGATTCATTGACAAAGATGAAATCGTAACGGCGTTTGATTCTGCCGTGTAAGATATGAGAAGTTGCCAACGGCTGGCCATCAACATACTGATTCTTGTCATAATTAATGGCAAAGGCATCCGACAATCCAGATGATGAAAGACTACCGAAGAAAGTTCTGGCACCTTCGCCTTTGTCTCCATTGTCAAAAAAGTCCATCTGGAATATATCATAGTGGTCTTTGGCCGGCTCGTTTGCATCGAAGGTGACAATGTCCGGACGAAGTGCCTCTATCGCTTCTGCGAATGCATAGAACTGTGTCGGCTTGGATTTGCCGTAGGCGCAACCTGTAATGGAATGCAGACTGAGGATTATGTATTCTGCGCCATTGTAAGCTATCTTAGCGAAGGCAGTCCGGTCTGGAAAGACAGTCCTTTCAATGACCCCTGACTCAACGATTGCCATCGACCTCGGAATTATGATCATAACGCCCAGATGACGATTCTTGCCGTCATATTTACCGGGCTTCCGATAATCTAGAGAATAGACAAAGTTGCATCCTTCCGGCAGATATTCGCGGATGCAGTCATATGATGATTCCGTCACTTCTTGAAGGCAGATGACGGTGCGGCCATCGGCGATTTGTTCGCTGATGAAAGCTGCAACCTTTTCCTTCTTGCAGTTATAACTGATGTTCCAATGGATTATTCTCACTTGCGTTTAAAATTGGAGTTTGACACGTAATTTTGGACACGATTGCCACGTAAAATGAACACTTGAAGTTCCATCTGCAAAGGTAGTTATTTCCGCTATTCCGTTTCTTTTTTCGTTCGTCTATCCACTCTTTTGTGGCTTTGATTCTGAACGAGGGCCTGTTCATATCAACGATTGTAGCAGCGATGACCTTATCGACGAAGTTTTGGTTCCATTTGTCGAAGTCGAGCCAGATGTAGATGATAGTGGATTTAAGACCGGTGCGCAGGGATATGAGATTGAAGAGCGGCTCCGCCCATAAGCCATCCCGGGGCATATCATCCTCATTCAGACAATGCCGGAATAATACAAATAATATCAGCTAAGTTCAACTCGCATTGCAGTCCTTTGTTTATATATTAAATTTGCTGACAGCAATGAAATACATAGATTCCATACTCTCGGCAATCAGGACAGAGCTTTTATGGAGCAGATGTTTGCCAAGCAAATATGCCGACAATAGACCTGTGCGTGACAATTATTGATATATAATCACATATGAGTATATGAATATGATACACAAACTTCTTTCCCTCGCGGCGCTCGCCTTGACGCTTTCCGTAGCGGCGGAGGCGCAGCAGGCACTGAAATTCCAGGCGCCGGTCACTTCTCCGGAAATCAATCCGGACCATTCCGTAACGTTCAGATACAGAAACCCCAAAGCGGTAACAGTGCAACTCCTTGGAGATATGTTCTCCGACGGAAAGCCCGTCGAAATGACTGAAGGCCCGGACGGCGTGTGGACCTTCACCTCAGCCCCGCTCGAAGGCGAACTCTACCTTTACAGCTTCATCGTCGACGGTATGCGGACGGCGGACCCGTCCAACATGTACCTTAACCGCGATATTGCGACCTGGACGAATTATTTCACTCTGAGCGTAGAAAAGGATGACAAGGGCTGGTATTATGAAACCCACGACATTCCGCACGGCACTCTTTCCAAAAGATGGTACGACAGCCCGACGCTCGGTACGACAAGGCGCATATCCGTCTATACCCCGGCTGGCTATGAATCCGGAAAGGACAAGCTTCCGGTCCTCTACCTTCTTCACGGTTCCGGCGGAGATGAAGATGCCTGGGTGGATCTCGGCAGAACCTGTCAGATTATGGACAACCTCATCGCCGAGGGCAAGGCCAAACCTATGATAGTCGTGATGCCCAACGGTGTTTATTTCAACAATGCTGCCCCGGGATACGCCGTGAATATGTTTCAGCCCACCATACTCAATTCCCGTTCAGATTCCACAAAGGAAATAGAGGAGAGTTTCAAGGATGTGATTTCTTTCGTCGAGTCGAACTACCGAGTCGCGAAGGGCTATCGTAACCGCGCCATTGCGGGCCTGTCTATGGGCGGCCGGCAGTCCTGCGCCATATCGAGATCTCATCCGGGTACATTCGGCTATGTCGGGATGTTTTCCGGCGTGGTTCCCCCGGCGACCCCGGAAGAGGAAGCCGCACTCGCCGAACAGATGTCGGACGGCAAAGCGCCGCTCCTTTACTGGATCGGCTGCGGTAAAGACGACGGCGTGAAGAAGAACTCTATGATTCTCAAGAATTACTGCGAGGCCAAGGGCTACCCGGTGGAGTACTATGAATCTGACGGCGGCCACATCTGGCGCAACTGGCGGATATACCTCACCGTCTTCGCCTCAAAAATATTCAAATAGATCATAGCTTTCAGAAGTGTCGGGAAATGCTTATCTTTGAGGGATATTTCATAAGCTTCGTATATGAAACAGTTTTTAAAGATGCTTCTGGCCGTGATCTGCGGCCTGTTCATTGCGGGATTCATCGTTTTTTTCCTGTTCTCCAGTATGCTGGCGGCATTTTCGCTCGCCGGTTCTTCACAGGCTCCGCTTCCTAAATCCGGAGTTCTGCTGATGGATATGTCGAAGGTCGCCGTTACGGAGCAGCGCAAGAGCGCCGACCCGATGGCGATGATCCAAGGCAGCTCCATCCAGACCGTCGGCCTCTGGCAGACCGTCCAGGCCATAAATGCAGCAGCGGCCGACCCGTCCGTGAAGTACATATATCTCAAGTCCGACGGCCTGTCCTCGGACCTGGCCACCGTGGAGGAACTCCGCTCATCCCTCGAAAAGTTCCGTCTGAGCGGCAAGCCGGTCATCTCCTACATCGAGAACCCGACCACGGGAAGCTACTACCTCTCCACCGCGGCGGACAAGATCTATATGACCTCGCATCCCGGAGGCACACCGATGATGCTCGGAGTAGGCTCACAGCTGATTTTCCTCAAGGACATACTCGACCGTCTCGGCGTGAACGTCCAGCTCATACGCCACGGCAAATACAAGTCTGCCGGCGAGATGTTCGTCCGAAGCGAATCCAGCAAGGAGAATCTGGAGCAGAACCAGGCTATGGTGGACGCCATCTGGGAGAGCATCTCCGAGGGCATAACTTCCAGCCGCGAAATCACTTCCGAAGAACTTGACGCGGCACTCGAAGAGCTAAAGCTCAATCTTCCGCAGGACTTCCTCGACCTGGGTTTCGTAGACGAACTCCTGACCATCGAAGAGCTTCGCAGCAAGCTCGCTGACCTCGCGGTGGTGGACGAATACAAGGACCTTCAGTTTATCGGCCTCGCCGAATACGCCTCGGCCAAGGTTTTTCCTGACTATAAGGCCAAAGACAGAGTCGCGGTCATCTATGCCGACGGCGAAATCGTGGACGGGGCCGCGAAATCCGAAGTCGCCGGCGACCGTTTCGCGGACATAATATCCAAGGTCCGCAAAGATGAAGGCATCAAGGCGGTGGTTCTCCGCGTGAACAGCCCGGGCGGCAGCGTGATCGCTTCCGACAAGATAAAGAATGAACTCGACCTGCTCAAGGCGGAAAAGCCTCTGGTGGCATCCTACGGCGGCTATGCAGCTTCCGGCGGTTACTGGATTTCAGCGAATTGCGAACATATCTTCTCTGATGCCGGAACCCTGACGGGTTCAATCGGGGTCTTCAGTATGATTCCCGATTTCAGCGGCACTGCCCGCAAGCTCGCGCACGTGAACGTCACGGCCGTCAAATCCCACAGCCACGCAGATATGTACTCGCTGATGCGCCCGTTCGACTCCCGCGAGCTTCAGGTCCAGCAGAAGCTGGTGGACGACATCTACTCCTCTTTCGTGTCGAATGTCTCCGGCGGCCGCAGTCTCGATCCGGACTATGTGGACTCCATCGCGCAGGGCCGCGTGTGGACCGGCTCGGAAGCCCTCGAAATAGGTCTCGTGGATGAGATAGGAACACTGGAGGACGCGATACATTATGCGGTTTCTCTCGTATCGACCTCCGGTTCGGGGGATCTCGAGGGCTGGAGAGTGGAAGAGTATCCGCGCCCGGTGAGCAGTATGGAGATTCTGCTCGACAGATTCGGCTCGGGAAGCACCGATGCCGGCATTTTCAGTGGTACCCCGTTCGAGAATGCAGCCTCCGCGATGCAGAGTTTCCTCCGCAGCAGCAGGAGCGGCAACTACGTCCTCGCCCGTATGCCTTATGTCATCGATTTCGAGTAGAACTCGCCGCGCAGCAGGGGAAAGTCCGGATTCGGAATGTGCGCCTCTTTCATAATGTCCTTTAGGGCGGAGAGTATATCGGGACGCTCTCCGCTCAGGTCCGTAGTCTCGCCCGGGTCGTCAGCAAGGTTGTATAGTTCGTACACGGGGGCCTCGCTCCTGACATTCAGGCAGAGAGCTTTCCAGTCTCCTTTCCTGACGGCCTGACGGCCGCCCATTTCCTGGAATTCGAAATACAGATACTCGTGCTCCTTCTGACCTTCCCGGCTTTCCAGCAGTGGGAGAAGACTGATTCCGTCCGAAGCATCGTCCGGGACTCCTGCCAATTCTCTGAATGTCGGCATCAGGTCCCAGAAGGAGCAGACGAAATCCGTCTCCGTCCCCTCATCAGCGCGTCCCGGCCAGCTGACGATCATCGGCACACGTATGCCCCCTTCGTAAAGATCCCTCTTGTAGCCTCTCCAAGGCCCGTTCGAGTCGAAAAAGTCCGGGTCGGCCCCGCCTTCAAGATGCGGGCCGTTGTCGGACGAGAAGATGATGAGCGTATTGTCATAGACCCCGAGGGCCTTGAGAGTGGCGATTATCTCCCCGACATAGACGTCGAGCCGGGTCACCATCGCGGCGAAAGTCGCTTTCGGATATTCCTGAGAGCAGTATCCGCCCGTTCGGAATCCCGGGCCCGAATCTGTCCCGCTGTAAGGGGTTTCGGGAAATGTTCCGATGAAGCGCTGCAGGATGCTGTCCCGGGGGGCGATGAGTTCGGCGTGTGGAATCGTGGTGGGATACCATAGGAAGAAAGGCCGCCCCTCCTTTACCGAGCCTTCGAGGAACTCGAGCGCTTTGCGGTGAATCAGGTCCGGGACATAAGTCCCCTCGCCGTAAGGGACGGAGTCGGTATTGTCCGGAAGGTCTATCCGGACGGAATTGTGCCAGATGTGATCGGCGTAGTAGCTGTGGGCGAGTTTCTGGCAGTTGAAGCCGTAGAACTCGTCTATGCCCTGTCGGGACGGTTCTCCGCTTGTCCCTATGAAGCCGAGTCCCCATTTGCCGAAGGCCCCTGTCCGGTAGCCCGCCTCTCTCATTTCGCTGAAGATGGTCGCTATGCCTTCGGGCAGCGGAAACTGTCCCTCGGGGGCGAGTTCGAGATTGCCCCGGATGGGGGTGTGTCCGCTGTGCATTCCCGTCAGCAGGCAGGAGCGGGATGGGGCGCTGACTGAAGTGCCGGAATAGCACTGCGTGAAGCGGACTCCATTGGCCGCAAGGCCGTCTATGTTAGGAGTGGAGAAGAGCTGCTGGCCGTAGCAGCCCAGGTCGCCCCAGCCGAGGTCGTCCGCAAGGATGAAAACGATATTGGGCGGAGCCTCGCCGCCTTCCTGCTCGCAGCAGGCTCCCGGGGCGAGAGCGGCTCCCGCGAGCAGCAGAGGGTATGGTGTGCGGTGTCTCATAGGATGGCGCAGCGTTTGTCGGTCATTTCATCACGCGCTTTCGGGGGCTGTGCTGCCGGCGGAGCTCATCAGACCTTCGAGAGCTTCTGGAGTTCCCAGTCGGCCTTTATCTTGTCTATGATGGCGCATACCACCTTGTAGCTGAGGCTGGAGCGGGTGTACTCGGCCGGCGTGATGAAATTCACGCGCCCCTGCCGCTTGAGCTTCTGCGCCTGACGCTTCTTTTTCTCGTTCTGCGGGTCATATACCGCCACGGAATGCCCGCCGAACATATTCACGATCTTCATACACGGCACGTCGGTCTCGCCGTCTCCGAAATAGATCATATTCGGGAACGGGACCCTCTTCTTGTCGTCCGCCATACTGCTGTTCACGAGCTTGTTGTCACGCGAGGAGAATATGCCCTTGCTTATCTTGAAGAGGAACTGGGTCTTCGTGGTGTAGTCCACCGCGATGCCCGGCCACTCGGCCTCGCCCTTCCCGTCATAGATGAACGAGCCGGCGAAGATGTGCTTGAACTCTCCGGCGATGGGGCAGCCCTCTATGATCTCCTTAAGTCCGGAGGAGTTTATGTAATGCTCCACCCGCACTCCCCGTGACTCGCCGTAGCGGTTCACGAGGCCGAACCATTCCTTCACCCCGTCGAAAAGCCGAATGTCCTTGCCGAAGCTCATAAAGTCACTTTTCCTGAGTGGGATTCCCTTCGCGCGGGCTTCGTCGAACATCAGCTTCATATATGCGAGGACATTGCTTGCGTCCTGTCCGATGGCTATGCTGTCGCTCATAGTCCAGAACTCGGCGGGAGTCTTGCCCACTGCCTGGATGAAGCCGAATTCCTGCATATTGCCGGGAGAAAGCGTGCCGTCGAAGTCGTAAATCAGCGCCACGATAGGTTTTCTTCTCATAATATTCGCCACTTATTTCTGAATTTTACCCCCTTCCGGCCTTAAACTGCCAATTACTGGGGACTTCCACAAATATAGCATAAAAAGATTTTGGGGTCGCTCCCCGATTCGATAATTTTGCGTCACGAAAATCGAAAACTTATGCTTCATTATTTTACCAAACTCGAGAACATCACCCGCCAGTGCTGGAACTCTCCGGGACTCTGCAACTATCAGGGTGAGCAGTTCACCTTCGGCGAAGTCGCCACAAGCATTGAGAAATTCCATATCTTCTTCGAGAAGGCGGGCATCCGTAAAGGGGACAGGATAGCCATCTGCGCCCGCAACTGCGCCCGCTGGGCCGTGTCCTTCCTCGCCACTAACACCTACGAGGCCGTGGTCGTGCCTATCCTGGCCGACTTCACTCCGGAAAGCGTGATGAGCCTGATGGAGCATTCCGAGAGTATGATGCTCTTCACGGATCCGGATATGTGGGAGAAGCTCGACGCCGAGAAGATGCCTTCGCTGAGGGCCGTAGTGAGCGTGAAGGATTTCAGCCTGCTCTACTGCACGGACAAAAAAATCAAGGAGTCTTACGCGAACCTCCACGAGGAGTTCAAGTCCCGCTATCCTCTCGGTTTCTCGGGCGACAATGTAAAGTACCCTACCGACAACGACAAGGACCTCGCAGTCATAAACTACACCTCCGGAACCACCAGCGCTCCGAAGGGCGTGATGCTCCGCTTCGAGAGCTTCTCGGCCACCATCGAGTACGCCCAGACCAATGTCAAGGCAAAACCGAACACCACCATCGTCTCGATGCTTCCTATGGCCCATATGTACGGTCTCGCCTTCGAGTTCCTCTATCCTTACCTGAGCGGCGTGGCGGTCTATTACCTCGGCAAGACCCCGTCACCTTCGACCCTCATCAAGGCTATGCAGGAGGTCAAGCCGTACCTTCTGATCACGGTTCCGCTCGTAATGGAGAAGATTTACAAGTCCTCCATCAAGCCGGTACTCGACAAGAAGTCTATGAAGATCCTTACCGCCATCCCGGGTCTGAACAACATCATCTACAATAAAATCAGCGCGAAGATCAAGGAAACCTTCGGCGGCAACATCTACGAGTTCATAATGGGTGGAGCTCCGCTCAATCCCGAAGTCGAGAAGTGCTTCCGCAAGATTCATCTGCCGTACTGCGTAGGTTACGGTATGACCGAGGCCTGCCCTCTGCTCGCTTACTCCGACTACCATACCTTCGCTCCGGGTTCCTGCGGCCGTCCTGTGGACTGCGCCGAGGTGCGCATCGATTCCGAGGATCCACTCCACATCGCCGGAGAAATCCAGGCCAAGGGCACGAACATCTGTATGGGTTACTTCAACAATCCGGAGGCTTCCGCCAACGCATTCACCGAGGACGGATTCCTGCGTACGGGTGACCTCGGCGTGATGGACGAAAAGGGAAACATCTACATCAGGGGCCGCAGCAAGAGTATGATTCTCACCGCCAACGGACAGAACGTCTATCCGGAGGAGGTCGAGGCCGTGGTGAACAGCCAGGATTATGTGGCTGAAAGCGTGGTAGTGGACCGCTCTTCGAAGCTCGTGGCGCTCGTCTATCTCGACGAGAAGGCGATGCAGGCGGCCGGACTCGACGCTGAAGCCGTCTCTGACGTTCCCGAGAATATACGTGTCAGCGCGAACCGTCTGCTCCCGTCATACAGCCAGCTCACCAAGGTCGAGGTGATGACCGAACCGTTCGCCAAGACCCCGAAGCTCAGCATCAAGCGCTTCCTGTATAAATAAGAGACTGACAATTCGTCAGTCAATGACGGATTGGAACACTATTTGACCTGAATCTGCGCGTCGCCCCGGAAGGGCGGCGCGTTTTTTTGCGTAAAAACAGATTCATATAAAAATTTAATGATATGTCAAACGGTAAAATAGGTGTTACCACCGAGAACATATTCCCGGTAATCAAGAAATTCCTTTATTCTGATCACGAAATCTTTCTGCGTGAGATAATCGCAAATGCGGTAGATGCCTGCCAGAAGATGAAGGCCGTCGCTTCTGACGGCGAGTTCAAGGGCGAAACGGGCGAGCTGAAAGTCCGCGTCGAACTGGACGAGAAGGCCAGGACCCTCAAGGTCATCGACAACGGCATAGGTATGACGGAGGAGGAGATCGACAAGTACATAAACCAGATAGCCTTCTCTTCGGCAGGAGAGTTTCTGGAGAAATATAAAGACCAGATAGGCAGCATTATAGGCCATTTCGGACTGGGCTTCTATTCCGCCTTTATGGTCAGCGACAAGGTGACCATAGAGACCCTGTCATATAGGGAGGGGGCCAAGGCCGTGAAATGGACCTGCGACGGCTCACCGGAATTCACTATGGAGGAGTGTGACAAGTCCGACAGGGGCACGGTCATCACTCTCTATCTGGACGCTGACAGCGAAGAGTTCGCCTCCAAGGGACGCATCCAGGGCCTGCTTTCGAAATACTGCAAATTTATGCCTGTCCCCATCATATTCGGAAAGAAGACCGAGTGGAAGGACGGAAAGAACGAGGAGACCGACGAGGACAATGTCATAAACGATATTGACCCCATCTGGACCAAGGCTCCTTCCAGCCTGAAGGACGAGGATTACGACAAGTTCTACAAGGCCCTCTATCCTATGGAGGACGAGCCGATGTTCCATATCCATCTGAACGTGGACTATCCTTTCACTCTGACGGGAGTGCTCTACTTCCCTAAAATCAAGGAAAGGATGGCGGTGGACAAGCACAAGATCCAGCTCTACTGCAACCAGATGTTCGTGACGGACCACGTGGACAATATCGTGCCGGACTTCCTGACTCTCCTGCACGGAGTCATCGATTCTCCGGACATCCCTCTGAACGTCAGCCGCAGCTATCTGCAGAGCGATGCGAATGTGAAGAAAATCAGCACCTACATCACCAAGAAAGTCGCCGACCGTCTGGAGGACATCTTCAGCACTTCCCGTGAGGAATATGAGAAGAAGTGGGACAATATCAAGCTCTTCATCGAGTACGGTATGCTCAGCGAGGAGAAGTTCGGCGAACGGGGACTCAAGTTCGCCCTTCTGAAGAACTGCGACGGCAAATATTTCAGTCTGGACGAATATAAGACCGCCGTGGAGCCTCAGCAGACGGACAAGGACAAAAAGATCGTGTTCCTCTATGCTACGAAGCCTCAGGAGCAGTACAGCTTCATCGAGGGCGCGAAGGCGAAGGGCTACGACGTGCTTCTTATGGACTGCGAACTGGACTCCCACTTCGTGAATCTGCTTGAGCAGAAGATGGAGAACGTGCGTTTCGCCCGTGTGGATTCCGACAGCGTGGAGAACCTGATTCCTAAGGAGGAGAAGGCCAAACCGGAGCTTTCGGACGATGACAGGAAGGCTCTGGAGGAGCTTTTCAAGGCCGTGCTCCCTAAGGAGAACGAGTATGTGGTGGAGGCGCAGAACCTTTCTGCGGACGAGGCCCCTGTCATTCTGACACAGAACGAATTTATGCGCCGCTACCGTGAGATGAGCGCTCTGGGCGGAGGTATGAATTTCTACGGAACCCTTCCGGAGTCCTATAATGTCATAGTGAATATGGAGAATCCTCTCATCAAGAAGATCTGGGAGGAGCGCAATCCCGAGAGCCCTCTGCTCAGGCAGGTGACCGATCTCGCCCTGCTCTCGAACGGTATGCTGAAGGGCAAGGCCCTTGCCGACTTCATCACCAGAAGCGCGGAGCTTCTGAAGGGAGGAGAGGCTTCCGTGGAGGAGAAGTGAAAATGAGGCAGTTTTTTTAATCGTTATTTTGCGGAATCGATAAACTTGCTTACCTTTGTATCCCGATGACAAATCGGATACATAACAGGCAAGAAGTATTTGACCCTCGCAGACACCCTTCGAAAAGGATGTAGCGAGGGTTATTTTTTACGTTCTGCATCTTGTGTGGCCGGCTTTGTTGATGATTATATAAACCTTTAATATCATTTACTTATGTCCCAAGAATCACCAGTCGCCATCTACGATGCCAGAACCCTCGGCAAGGCAAAAATGACCATCCTCGGCGTGCAGCATCTTTTCGCGATGTTCGGCGCCACCATCCTGGTCCCGGTAATCACCGGCCTTTCGGTTTCAGCAACCCTGCTTTTTGCCGGTCTCGGCACCCTGATTTTCCACGCCTGCACCAAATTCAGAGTTCCGGCTTTCCTCGGCTCGTCCTTCGCCTTCCTCGGAGGCTATGCGGCTGTGACGCAGATGGGTATGGCCAACGGCCTGACACTTGAGCAGGCTCTCCCTTACGCCTGTATAGGAGTATTCTTCGCCGGCCTTATGTACTTCATCCTCGCAGCTCTCTTCGCCGCTTACGGAGCCAAAAAGGTGATGCGCTTCTTCCCTCCGGTGGTCGTGGGGCCCATCATCATAGCCATCGGTCTCTGCCTCTCGGGCTCGGCCATACAGAACTGCTGCCAGAACTGGTGGATCGCCATCCTCGCCATAGCCATCATCATAGTCTGCAACATCTGGGGCAGGGGAATGATAAAGATCGTCCCGATTCTGCTCGGCGTGCTCGGCTCGTATCTGGTAGCCTCGATCTGCGGGCTCGTGGACTGGGCTCCTGTAAAGGAGGCCGCCTGGGTCGGTCTGCCGATCAAGTATGAGAACACCGCGCTTGCGGTTTTCGATAATCCGGACTGGGGGCTCATCGTGGCGGCGATTATCGCTATTCTGCCTATCTCCCTGGCCACTATGGTAGAGCATATCGGCGACATCTGCGCCATCTCATCGACCACAGGCATAAACTATCTTGAGAATCCGGGCCTGCACCGCACCCTTATGGGAGACGGACTTGCCACAAGCATCGCGGCCATTTTCGGAGCTCCCGCGAACACCACTTACGGCGAGAATACCGGCGTTCTGAACATCACCAGAGTATTCGACCCGAGAGTGATCCGTATGGCTGCCGTCTTCGCCATCATCCTTTCCTTCTGCCCTAAGTTCGCGGAAATCATCGCCGTGATGCCGGCGGCCACCATCGGCGGCGTCAGCCTCGTGCTCTACGGTATGATTTCGTCAGTGGGCGTAAGGAACGTGGTCGAGAATCAGGTGGACTTCACCGAGTCTCGCAACCTCATCATCGCGGCCCTCATCCTGACCCTCTCCATCGGAATCAAATACGGCGCTAACGATGCCGTCTCCATCGGCTTCACCTCGCTTTCCGGCCTCGCCGTAGCGGCCCTTGTGGGCATCATCCTGAATGCTATCCTTCCGGGGAACACCTACGAGTTCGGCAAGAGTGAACTCGGCGACAAGAGCGTGAACTTCGGCGGTCCGTTCAAAAAGGACGACGCAGCGAAAGACTGATACTCAGACAGCTTCTAATCGCTGTCTTTCCATACCTTGAGATACTCCTGCAGAGCCCACATTTCATCCCGGTACTTCGCCGCGGCGCTGAAATCAAGCTCTGCAGCTGATTTTTTCATCCTCCTGCGGTCTTCCTCCACGAGCTTCTCGACCATATCGCGCGTCATAGAGCGTATTACGGGGTCCTGAAGCACTGCGGCCAGATCGGCTTTCACGTGCCCCTCACTGTATGCGGACTGCCCGCCGCGTCTGGAATCCAGACCGAGGTCCACGGTGATTCTTCCCCTGCCGAGAGTCGAAGGGTCCGGGATATAAGCAGGGTCCTCCCAGGATGTGGGGGCGCTGAGGCGGTCCGTCCCGCCTGCGGAGCGGCCCCTGCCGGCCCCGTCCTTTTTCGAGCCGAGCTCGGAGGCGAGCACATTATGCCTGCTTTCCACCTGGGTCGGGGTGATATGGTGCAGTTCATTGTACTCTATCTGCTTGGTCCGGCGGCGGTTCGTCTCGCGGATGGTTTTTTCCATAGAGCCTGTAATCTTGTCCGCGTAGAGGATGACGAGGCCGTTCACATTGCGCGCAGCGCGTCCCGCAGTCTGTGTCAGCGCCCTGTGGTCGCGCAGGTAGCCTTCCTTGTCAGCATCCAGAATCGCGACGAGCGAGACTGCCGGGATGTCGAGTCCCTCGCGCAGAAGGTTCACTCCGATCAGCACGTCGAAGAATCCGTTCTTGAAGTCCTCGAGGATTTCCACGCGCTCGGAAGTGTCGATGTCGGAATGCATATAGCGGCTGCGAACGCCTATGCGCCCCATATAGGCATCCAGGTCCTCCGCCGACTTCTTGCTGATGGTGGTGACGAGTACGCGCTCGTCCTCCGCGGCCCTTTTCCTGATTTCTTCCACGAGATCGTCCACCTGATGCTCGATCGGCCTGACTTCGATGGGCGGGTCCAGAAGGCCCGTAGGCCGCACCACCTGCTCCACTACCAGACCGTTCGACTTCTCCAGCTCGTAGTCTGCCGGAGTGGCGCTGACATAGACTTTCTGTCCGGTGATCTCTTCGAATTCTCCGAAGGTCAGAGGGCGGTTGTCCGCGGCGGCCGGAAGACGGAAGCCGTAGTCCACGAGTATGGATTTGCGGCTGTGGTCTCCTCCGTACATAGCGCGTACCTGAGGCAGGGTGACGTGACTTTCGTCTATGAAGGTGATGAAGTCGTCCGGGAAATAGTCTATCAGACAGAAGGGTCTCTGGCCCGGCTTGCGTCCGTCGAAATAGCGGGAGTAGTTCTCGATGCCGGAGCAGTATCCCATCTCCTTTATCATTTCCAGATCGTATTCTACCCTCTGTTTCAGACGTTTGGCCTCCAGGCTCTTGCCTATGCTCCCCAGATGTTCCATCTGCAGCACGAGGTCGTCCTGAATATGGCTCACCGCCGCTATGCTGCGTTCGCGTGTGGTCACGAAATTGTTCGCGGGATAGACGGCGATTTCGTCTATCCGCTCTATGACCGCTCCGGTAAGCGGTTCTATTATGCTGAGGCTGTCCACTTCATCTCCGAAGAACTCGATTCTGACCGCATCGTCGCCTCCCGCGGGAAAGACGTCCACCGTGTCTCCCCGTACCCGGAACGTGCCCCTTTTGAAGTCGGCCTCCGTCCTGGAATAGAGCGCGTCCACCAGCTGGTACAGCAGCCGTGTCAGGCTGCGCTGCTCCCCGCGCTTCACGGTCACCGTCTGCTCGTGGAAATCCTCCGGATTCCCGATGCCGTAGAGGCAGGATACCGAGGAAATCACTATCACGTCCCTGCGGCCGCTCAGAAGGGCGCCTGCGGCGCTCAGGCGGAGTTTCTCTATCCTGTCGTTTATGCTCAGGTCCTTCTCTATATATGTGTCGGTCGAAGGGATGTAGGCTTCGGGCTGATAATAATCGTAATAGGATACGAAATACTCCACCGCGTTGGCCGGGAAAAAGGCCTTGAACTCTCCGTAGAGCTGTGCGGCGAGGGTCTTGTTATGGCTGAGGATGAGCGCGGGCCGCTGCATCCGCTCGATGACGTTCGCCATCGTGAAGGTCTTGCCGGAGCCGGTCACGCCGAGGAGGGTGACGTCGCTCACGCCGCCGCGCAGTGCATCGCAGAGCTCCCGTATGGCTTCAGGCTGGTCTCCTGCCGGCCTGTATGTGGAGTCAAGCTTGAATTTCATAATTCTCCTGCTGTCGGAAACCGCAAATTTACTCATTCTCCGCGAGATTTGCCTGCTTCCGGCGCAAATGCGGAACTATCTTCATCGTGTGTTGAAAAAATAAGTCGATATTTTATATGTGCAGGATTTTTGTTTCTTAGACCGAAAAGACAAGCAAAAGCACCAAGTTATTCTTCAGGAATCACTAAATTTGCCGGACTGAAAGCATTCTTATGACACGCTCGGAAAAGGCATATAATCTGTTCAAGGAGGGCTACAACTGCTGCCAGGCGGTGGTGCTGTCCTTCAGCGACTTCATCGAAGCGTCCGGCGGCCCGGGCGAGGAGCAGCTCAAGGCGCTGTGCTCCGGCTTCGGCGGCGGGATGGGTCGCCTGCGCGAAGTCTGCGGCACCGTCTCCGGAATGACCATTCTCGCCGGATTCATCTGCCCGGCCGCGCCGGAGGACAAGGCCGCCAAGGCGTCCAATTACGCCCTCGTCCAGTCTTTCGCGGCACGCTTCCGCTCTCAGACCGGCTCCATCATCTGCCGGGAACTTCTCGGACTGTCGGCTCCGCCTCATACCGGGGAGCAGGCCGGGGGAGAGGCCGGCGCGTGCTCCGGTAGCGCGGTCAGGCCCCTTGTGGAGAGTCCCGTGCCGTCGGAGCGGACTTCAGAATATTACAGGAAGCGTCCCTGCGCGGAACTCTGCGCTCTGGCTGCTTCGATAGTGGAGGAGTATCTTGTGGAAAACGGCAGGACTTAATTTTTAGGAATCACTGAGCATTTTCTTGAGTTATTTTTCAGGAATCACTACCTTGTCACCTCATCATTTCCTATGGAATTCATTAAGACAGACATTGACGGACTTCTGATAGTCCGTCCGAGGGTTTTCGAAGATGCCCGAGGCTACTTCTTCGAGTCTTTTTCGCAGCGAGAGTTCGATGCTGCGGTGCCCGGGGTGCGCTTCGTGCAGGACAACGAGTCCCTTTCCGTCCGGGGCACGGTCCGCGGGCTGCATTTCCAGATGGCTCCATATTCCCAGGGTAAACTGACGCGCTGCGTGAGGGGCCGTGTGCTGGACGTGGCCCTGGATCTGAGGGAGGGGAGCGCGAGCTACGGAAAATATGTCGCCGTCGAGCTCTCGGGGGAGAATCACCTCCAGCTCTGGATTCCGGCCGGGTTTGCGCACGGCTTCTCGGTGCTTTCCGAGACTGCTCTCTTCCAGTATAAATGTGACGCCTTCTATCATCCCGAGGCCGAGGACGGCTATCATCCGCTGAGTCCTTCCCTCGGTATCGACTGGCAGATCCCGGTTCCGGATATGATACTTTCCGACAAGGACAGGGTTAGACGAAATTTTTGAAAAAAGTTTAAAAAACGCTTGGAGTATTCGAAGAATAGTCCTACCTTTGCAATCCCAAAACGGAGGACTCGTTAGCTCAGTCGGTAGAGCATCACACTTTTAATGTGGGGGTCTCGGGTTCGAGCCCCGAACGGGTCACAAGATTTGAACGAAGTTCTTTCAGAATATTGCTTCCTTAGCTCAGTTGGTAGAGCACCTGACTCTTAATCAGGGTGTCTAGGGTTCGAGCCCCTAAGGGAGCACAGAGAAGTCGGCTAAAAGAGATTTTAGCCGACTTTCTTGTTTTATGCTGTATAAAAGTACATCGAAGGCCACGTTTTGGAGTAAAAACGTGGCCTCCGATGCACCGGGGCTTCGAGCCGCGAGGATGGGCCCCGGGAAATAGGTGAGGATGGACCTCGGGAACTAGAAGTGCAGTGCCAGCCCTACGCCGTGACGGCCGGACTGCAGGCTCAGATACGGCTCAGGACGTGCGGCCGGACGCCCGGCTATCGAGGCATTGTAGTTCCTCTCTATCCTGCTCAGACGGTTGGACCCTATGATCTTGAACGGAATACCGACTTCCAGACAGACGGAACCGGCTGCGGCTATCATCAGGCCGCTCATCAGACATATCGTAGAACCCGGAGCGTCAGAGTCCGAATCTTCGTCCATAGACGCCAGAAGTCCTATGTAACCGGCGGTGAACAGGCCGAGGCCTGCCGCAGTCACGGGGATACCGATTCTTACGAGAGTCCGTCCTGTCTTATACTGGCGGCTTGCTCCTACATAGCTCTCCTCATAGATGTCCTGACCGAATAATTCCAGTGCCTGGGCATCTGAAAGCTGCTTGCCTTCAGCGTTGTAGAAAACGCCGTCTTCGAGAGTCACACGCCCGGAAACCATCTGGGCGGAAAGTGTGGACTGGGCCGCGGCAATGCACAGCAGCACCAGTGCGAGTTCGTAAATGTGTTTCATAATAGTTTCTGTTATCCGGAAACTGTCCGTTTCCGGTATTTGCGGCGGCAAAGGTACGATAATCCTGTCATTCTCACAACGTCCGAATCCTGTCCCGAATCTGACCCCGAGCGACGAACTCGCCCTCAAACCCGCTCCGAATCTCGACTCCGTCTCCGTCTACGGATCACCGGGCCCGCGCACGTTTCGTTTCGAAACCCGAGACTATGTTTATCAGCAGAGCGCCGAGCAGACCGGCGGCGAGGGAGGCCATAAGCACGGCCACCTTGCCCATATCACGCAGCTGCTGCATAATCTCCGGACTCTGGTCGGAGAAGGAGAGCGTGTCCACGAAGATGGACATAGTGAAACCTATGCCGCCCAGACAGGCCACCGCGACGAGCATCTTCCAGCTCGCGTTCGACGGCATCTGCCCCACGCCCAGCTTGAGTGCGAGAAAACTCGCCAATGAAATCCCCAGCGGCTTTCCGATGACAAGTCCCAGGAAAATACCGAGTCCAACGCCGCCCGTGAGGGCGTCGAAGGAGAAAATCTTAAGGTAGGACGGATCCGCGATCTCCACTCCGGCATTCGCGAGAGCGAAAAGCGGCATAATGACGAAATTAACTATCGGCGAGAGTTTGTGCTCCAGCCGCGCGCTCATCGAGACGCTGCCGCTTGACACTCTCGCAATCTTGCGCAGATAGTGCCTCTGCCGTCCGTTCGGGAAAGGCCCGTCCTCACATTCGGAGAGCCTCCTGTAGCAGCGGCGGCTCTTGGCCCTGAAATAGGACTCGGAATAGCGCGGCGACATAGGCACCAGAAAGGCCATCACCACGCCGGACATAGTGGCGTGGATGCCGGAATAGTAGAACAGAGTCCAGATGGCAAGCGCGGGGACCAGATAGAAAAACCCCCGTTTTTCGCCGAGCCTGTTCGCGACGACCCCGAAGAGAATCAGCAGCAGCGCCGCGCAGAGCAGCCCCGGATTAATCTGTCCGCCGTAAAAAAACGCGACCACCAGAATGGCGATCAGGTCGTCGGCAATCGCCAGAGCCGTGAGAAACACCTTCAGCGAAAGCGGGACCTTGTCGCCCAGAATCGAGAGTATGCCGACCGCGAAGGCGATGTCTGTCGCCGTCGGAATGCCCCAGCCCGAGGCGGAAGAGGTGCCCGCATTCACGCAGCAGAATATGGCGGCCGGCGCCAGGACGCCGCCCAATGCCGCAATGACCGGCATCATTGCTTTCTTAGGGCTGGAAAGCTCGCCCGTCTTCATCTCCCGTCGGATTTCAAGACCTACGGTGAAGAAGAACACCGTCATCAGTATGTCATTAATGAAGCTCTCTACGGTCATATCCCTCGGGAACATCACCCGCTGCCCTCCGGGAGTCTGGAAACAGAGGGAGAAATTCGTTTCGAGGACACCGTGATAGAAGTCTTTCGTGAAAGGCAGGTTCGCGAGCAGCATCGCTACGGCCACGCAGATTATCAGCACCGCCCCCTGTGCCCAGGGCCGCTTGAAAAACTCGTTGTAGAAGAGTCCCTGGGTGCGGACGGTCTTTTGCCACGAATAGGTAGGTGTAAGTTTCATTCTGCAGGTCCGAAAAAGGCCGGCGGGAATACAGTAGTTCCCCGTCGGCCTCTGCAAGTCGTCAACTATGCTTGAAGCTTATTTCGTAATGACCTTGGCCATCTCGAGAACCTTGTTCGAGTAGCCCCACTCGTTGTCGTACCAGGCGCAGACCTTGACGAAAGTCTTGTCGAGCTGGATACCGGCCTTCTCATCGAAGATGGAAGTGTGGCTGTCGTTGCGGAAGTCGGTGGAAACCACGCACTCGTCAGTGTAACCGAGAACACCCTTGAGTTCGCCCTCGGAAGCCTCTTTCATAGCCGCGCAGATCTCCTCGTAGGTAGCCTCCTTTGCGAGTTCGCAGGTGAGGTCCACGAAAGAAACGTCGGATGTAGGGACGCGGAGGCTCATACCTGTGAGCTTGCCGTTCAGCTGAGGGAGAACCTTACCTACAGCCTTGGCAGCGCCTGTGGATGAAGGGATGATGTTCTCGAGGATGCCGCGGCCGCCTCTCCAGTCCTTCTTCGAAGGGCCGTCCACTGTCTTCTGGGTGGCTGTAGCTGCGTGTACGGTGGTCATAAGGCCGCGTACGATGCCGAACTTGTCATTCAGGACCTTGGAGATAGGAGCGAGACAGTTCGTGGTGCAGGAAGCGTTCGAGATGATGTCCTGTCCGGCGTAGGTCTCGTGGTTCACGCCGTAAACGAACATAGGAGTGGAATCCTTCGAAGGGGCGGACATTATGACTTTCTTGGCGCCGGCCTGGATGTGCTTGCGGGCTGTCTCGTCTGTGAGGAAGAAACCTGTGGACTCGACTACGACCTCAGCGCCGACCTCGTTCCACTTGAGATTCGCAGGATCCATCTCGGCTGTGATGCGGATGTGCTTTCCGTTTACCACGAGCTTGCCGTCCTCGACCTTCACGTCACCCTTGAAAGGACCGTGAACAGAGTCGTATTTGAGCATATAAGCGAGATACTCAGGATCGAGAAGGTCATTTATGCCCACTACCTCGATGTCTTTGGAGAAGTTCTCCACAGCTGCGCGGAATACCATACGGCCGATGCGGCCGAATCCGTTAATACCAAGTTTTACCATTTTATTAATTTTTAATTAAGTTAAACGTTTTCTTCCCTCTCAGGCTGCCCGAAGCGGCAACTCCGGGTCAGTTAGGCTTATCATTCAAGCGATTATCTTCCCTGCAAAAGCGATGCAAATTTATTAAAAATTTTAGACAATTTCATATCTTTGCGGTAGAATATCGATTTAGAGATGAATATACTTGTCACAAACGACGACGGTTATCGCGCCGAAGGCATCAAGGCGCTTGTCAGAATAATGCGCCAATATGGCAGTGTCACTGTCGTCGCGCCGAAATACCACCAGTCCGGAATGGGAATGTCAGTCACTATGGGGCTGAGGCCCATCGCCGTCAAAAGGCTCCCCGATCAGGACGGGGTACGCCGCTATTATGTGGATGCCACCCCCGCGAGCTGCGTGAAATACGCGCTGGACGAAATCTTCACCGACGAGCGGCCCGACATAGTGGTCTGCGGCATAAACCACGGCTCGAACGCCGCCACCGCCGCGTGCTACTCGGGCACATTGGGCGCAGCCCAGGAAGCTGCGATGAACGGTCTGCCGGGCATCGGGGTCTCGCTGGACAATATGCACCACGATGCGGATTTCAGTGCGGTGGAAAAGTTCTTTCCGCAGATATTCGAGCGGCTTCTCTCCGATGGGGTGCGGAAGTACGGTCTTTTCTACAACGTGAACTTTCCGAATCTGCCTGCGGAGAAGATTAAGGGCGTGAGAGTCGGCCACCAGGGGATGGGGCACTGGGAAAAGGAATTCAAACGCTGGGACGAGGATTTCTGCAACCGTCTGGGCATCAAGGCGGAAGCCTATAGTCTCGTAAACCTCGAGGCAAAGGCCGAGGACGGCGAGGAGATGTTCGTGATGGTGGGGGATTTCATCGATGACCCGCGGAACACTCCGGGGGCCGACCATCATCTGATGGCGAAGGGCTACGTCAGCGTGACCGCCCATCAGCTGCTGAGCTGCGACGAGGCCGAGTGCCGCCGTCTGCGCGAGGTGGGCTTTGACACCGATTTCCGATGAAATACTACATCATAGCCGGCGAAGCTTCGGGCGACCTCCACGGCTCGAATCTGATGAAGGGACTCTTCGCGGAGGACTCGAAGGCCGACATTCGCTTCTGGGGCGGAGGACTGATGGCGGCGGTGGGCGGAACTCTCGTGAGGGATTACGCCGAAGGGGCGGTGATGGGGGTGACCGATGTGCTGCTGAAGGCCCGCAAGCTTCTGAAGAACATAGAGTTCTGTAAAAAGGACATAGCCGCCTGGCGGCCGGATGCGGTGATTCTAATCGACTACCCCGGCTTCAATCTGAAGATAGCTAAGTTCGCGCACGGCCTGGGCCTCAAGGTCTTCTGGTACATCGCTCCGAAAACCTGGGCCTCGCGCGAAGGACGGAACCGCAAGCTCAAGCAGTGGGTAGACCGCCTGTTCATCATCTTCCCCTTCGAAGTTCCGTACTTCGAATCCGCGGGTGTGAAATTCACATACGTCGGTAATCCATTGGTCGACGCAGTCGACCAATATCGATACGCTCCCGTGACTTCTTCTGCCGGAGGGTACGTCGCGCTGCTCCCAGGGTCGCGCAAGGGGGAGATCCGGCGGATGATGCCGGTGTGTATGAAGGTCGCGGACCGTCTCGGGCGCAGGGTGGTCATCGCCGGAGCGCCTTCGCGCACGATGGAAGACTACAGCAAATATATAGGCGGGCGCAAGAACGTGGAGGTGGTCTTCGGACGCACCTACGATGTGCTTCGCTATGCCGATGCGGCGATAATCAATTCGGGGACGGCTTCGCTGGAGGCCGCGCTCATCGGGACTCCGCAGGTGGTGTGCTGGTCCACGAGCTTTGTGAGTGCCGTCATCATAGGAGTGTTCCTTCAGGTTCTGAAACGCGTGAAGTATATTTCTCTGGGTAATCTGATTCTGGGACGTGGGGCCTGGAAGGAGCTCATACAGTTCGATTTCACCCCGGATAAGGTCTATGCCGAGGTCAGCAGGCTGCTTTCCGATGCCCGATACCGCTCCCGTATGCTTTCCGACTATGCGGAGATAAGGGAGCGCCTCGGCGGTGAGGGTGCTTCCCGCGCCGTCGCCCGCGCTATGATTTCCGAGCTTAAATAATATTTTTCCGTCATTCCCGACCTGCGTTCATGCCCGACCTGCTCGGGCATCCCGTGCTTCGGCGGGATTGCCGGTCGGAGCC
>JAUMVX010000076.1 GCA_030529945.1 Bacteroidia bacterium
AGCGATGGATCGCTATGTTCGAGCTGATAATCCAGAAAAGTGTCCATCCATCCCGGCCCTCGCAAGCCCCCGCACGATGGGACAGGATGTGTGGATAAAGAACACTCCGCATCTCGTGTTCGACAAGTGGCTGGAGGGAAGGGATTTTCACCATAATCACGGAGAGGGGATGGACTGTTACCAAGTCGGCGAGGCCCTCGGCGGCGGAGCCTGCGCTCCGCTTTCCGACGGCAGGATTGTCATCGGTGAAAACTGGGAGACCCAGACGCGCCTGTGCAACGGGCCGCTCCGCACTGCGGCGGAGTTCACTCAGACGGAATTCTATGTGGGAACCGTTCCGGTGAGGGTGGTACGTTCGTTCTCGCTCGATGCCAATACCCGTCTCGTGCATTGGACTACGTCCTTTGAAGCGGCGGTGGATTCTCTGGATGTCGTAGTCGGTGCTGTTCTCCACGATGTCGTCTCCAAAGAATACGGCGCAAACTATATTTCCTTTACCGAATGGGCTTCCGATTCGAAGAATCCACGGGAGGACGGGATGATCAGCATAGGAGTGATTCTCTCTGACCGCTTCAAGGCTGAAGCTTGTGAAATCGACGGCCATGCCGTCTTGAAATTCCGCGTCAAATGCGGGGAAACCGTCGAATATTGGACAGCGTCCGGCTGGGACCGGGGAGGAGTGGAAAGCCCTCGGGCGTGGAATGAGTATATGCGCACACAGGCGGTGATGGTGAATCATCCGCTGAAAGTAAAGGTAAAAAGATAGAAGGTTATGGTAAAGACATATTGGAAAGCTTGCGCATTGTTCTGCATCGTGCTTCTCTGCACGGCATCTGCCGCCGATGCCGATAATGCGCCTCGGGGACAGAACGATGGAAAGACGAGGAGCGAAACATTCATTTCGGGGGATAAAACTGTCCGGCAAGCAGCCGGCGATGGCGTGACCAGACAGATTCTGGGATATGACGAGAACGTGATGCTGGTAAAAGTGGAATTCAGGAAAGGCTCAGTAGGGACCCCGCATACGCATCTGCATACTCAGACCACTTATGTGGTGAGCGGAAAATTCGAATTTACCGTAGGCGGCGAGAAGAAAATAGTGAAGGCCGGTGACAGCATATATATGGCACCGGACATCCTCCACGGCTGCGTCTGCCTCAAGGCCGGAACCCTCATAGACTGTTTCTCCCCGATGCGGCGGGATTTTCTGGACCGGTAGTGCTTTTCGTGACGTGCAGAAAATTATACGAACCATTCCATACTTGGAATTATGCACTGAAAACATTATGTTTGCGAGCATAATTGTTTATGGAAAAATGGATACATCTGACGGAGAGACTTCTCGTTCTGTCTTTGCGAATTCGATAAATCCCTATGCCCAAACCTCTGCAGAATACACTGACGCTGGATGATGCGTTGAGGATTAACGGTCCGGTGGCTTTCAACGTTATGCTGAAGCCGGCGGGTTCGCTGTGCAATCTCGACTGCCGCTACTGCTACTATCTCGACAAGTCCGGAATCTACGGCGGACGCGAGCCGAGGATGAGCGAGCAGATGCTGGAGAGCGTAATACGCGAATACATAAGGGCGAACGACGTGGACCGGGTCAGCTTCAACTGGCACGGAGGTGAGCCTCTCATCCTCGGGCTGGACTTCTACCGCAAGGCAGTGGAGTTCGAGAAGAAGTATGCGGACGGCAAGCTGATAATGAACACGCTCCAGACGAACGGCACGCTGCTCAGCCGCGAGTGGGCGGAGTTCTTCCACAAAAACGGCTTTCTCATAGGCATTTCCATCGACGGTCCCCAGGACATCCACGACAGCTTCCGCCGCGACAAGGGCGGCGCTCCGACATTCTCCAGAGTCATCGACGGCATCTCCTTTCTTCAGACCGGAGAAGTGGAGTTCAACACTATGTCCACCGTGAACCGCCGCAGCGAGGGCAGGGGACTGGAAGTCTATCAGTTCCTCAAGTCGCTCGGAAGCCGCTATATGCAGTTTATGCCGGTGGTCGAGCACGTGAAATACCCGCTCCGCCCGGACGGCAGACCCGACAGGAAAGCCCGCCCGTACATCGTAGACCCCTCCGAGCCCGGCGCACACCTCGCACCGTGGTCTGTCGATTCATTGGCCTTCGGCCAATTCCTCATCGACATTTTCGACTTTTGGGTGCGGAGCGACATCGGGCGGTATTTCGTGAACGTTTTCGACTCTGCTCTGGCGAACTGGTGCGGCGTGCTGCCGGGAACCTGCGCATACGCGCAGACTTGCGGCGGGAACGCGGTGGTCGAGCATAACGGGGACCTGTACTCCTGCGACCACTTCGTATATCCGCGCTACAGGCTCGGGAATGTCCTGCAGGACGACATCCGCAAGATGATGACCTCCGAGACTCAGCTCAGGTTCGGAATCGACAAGCGCAATGACCTGCCTTCCAAATGCCTGCGCTGTGAATATCTTTTCGCCTGCAACGGCGAATGCCCGAAGCACCGCTTCAGCCGCACCGACAGCGGGGACACGGGCCTCAGCGCCCTCTGCGCGGGCTATTACAAATTCTACAGGCACGTCGCCCCGTATATGGAAAGGATGAAGACCCTGCTTTCCGAACACCGGCCTCCCGCCCAGCTCTCCGCGCAGCTCCGTATGGGCCTGAAACTATAGCCTCGAGAGCACCTGCTGGAATACCTTGGTGTTTATGAATGTGCGGAATTGCTCGTTGTTGAGATAATTGCGCGCGAACTCGGTTTTTTCGGCCATCATCTCTATAACGATGGACAGAAGGTCCTGATTGCCTTGAATCTGTGCTGTCTCGGGGTCGGAGTTGCGGACTGCATTTCGGAAAGATTCACTTTGCGCCAATTTCTCGGGTAGAGTCTCGATCTGCTCGCGAACCGTGTCCGCGTGCTCCCATTCTATGCCGCCATACAGCGTGTTGAACTCCTCGATGATGTTGCTGAGTGAATCCATATCCGGCTCGGTCTTGCCTCCGCCGCCTCCGACAGGCACGGGCTCAATCTCGGCATCAGCATTCTCCAGCACTATCTGTCTCTCGCCCTGATCGATTATGCGGTACTTGTCGAAGTCGATGGCTTCGATCAGCCCCTCCGTCCAATCATCAATCTTCAGTTTCGGAAGCTTCAAGCCAAGGAAATAGTAGAAGTGATAGAGTTTCTCCCACTCCACACTCTTGAACGGCATCACAGCGGCCAGGAACGGATATAAGCGCACATAGCCCTTCACGGCGCTCTTGCAGTTTATCTGCTGATTGTCATCGAGCCGATTCTTGAACCTCTCCACACATACGTTGATTATCGGGTCCAGAGCCTCACGTTCAGAGCCGCTCCAGTAGAGTTCGTTGAACCTCTCCACGTCCGTCTCAGTATAGATGTTGCATTTTTCGATTTCGCCGATGAGGTCGTTGAGCTTGTTCGGGTCGGTCTCGCGGCTGAGCGTGGTGGTCTTGTAGTACTTCTGAAATGCAGCCTGGATTATCTCGGGTTCATTCGCGAAGTCCAGGACGAAAGTATCCTTTTTCTTCGGGTGGCAGCGGTTGAGTCGGGAGAGAGTCTGCACGGCCTTCACATCTGAAAGCTGCTTGTCCACATACATCGTATGAAGCAGAGGCTGGTCATAGCCTGTCTGGAACTTGTCGGCCACCACAAGAATCCTGTACGGGTCTTCCTCGATGTGGGTCTCGATCTCCGATGACGGGAAGCCGTTGATGGAAGCCTCGTTCACAACCTTTCCTCCATACTCCTTCTCGCCGGAAAACGCCACTATAGCCTTGTACGGGCTGTGCAGTTCTTCCAGACGTTTGTCGATGGCATAGAAGAAGTCGATGGCCCTGACGATGCTCGATGTCACGACCATCGCGCGGGCTTGCCCACCAATCTTGCCAGCTCCGATGACTTTCGAGAGAAAATGCTCCACAATGATGCGTGCCTTCTGGTCGATGGTCTCCGGCTGACGCTCCACAAATGCGCGGATCTTCCCGGATGCCTGATTCCTGTCGAATTCGGGATCATCCTGCGTAGCCTTCAGTACTTTGTAATAACTGCGGTAAGGCGTATAGTATTTCAGTACATCGAGGATGAACCCTTCCTCGATAGCCTGCTTCATCGTATATTCGTGGAAAGGAACGTGCGCCGTCTCGCCGTCCGGAGCGGTAACTGCCGTGCCGAACATTTGCAGGGTCTTGTTCTTCGGGGTGGCCGTGAACGCGTAGTAGTATGCGTTCGCCGCCATTTTGCGTCCTTCGATTATCTTCAGGATGCGGTCCTCCACGCTCTCCTCATCATCCTCCGCGTTGCCGGAAATCGCGATGTTCATATCGGCTGACAATGAGCCGTTCTGCGAGGAGTGCGCCTCGTCTATGATGATGGCGAAATTGCTGTCTTTCAATGAGGACCCGATGGCATCGAGTATGAACTGAAACTTGTGGACGGTCGTGATGATAATCTTCTTCCCGGCCTTGAGGCTGTCATTCAGGGTGGAGGAATCCTCGGCCCAGGCGATAGTGTTGTCCAGACGTTTGAATGCCTTGATGTTGTCCCGGATCTGCTTGTCGAGATTCACGCGGTCCGTGACGACAATCACCGAATCCACTATGTTCTCGTCATCTTCCACAAGAGTTACGAGCTGGTAGGCCAGCCAGGTGATGGAGTTTGATTTGCCGGACCCGGCGCTGTGCTGAATGAGGAAACGCTGCCCCATAGGATTCTCCCTGGTGGCGTCGAGCAGCTTGCGGACGCAGTCCAGCTGATGATAGCGCGGCCAGATGACGCTCTCTTTCTCCTTGCCTGTCTTTGGGTCTTTTTTCACCACGACCTGGGCATAGTTCTCGACAATTGTATATTGCCATCGAAAAGTGAACAGTTTTGCCACCGAAAACTGAACAGGTAA
>JAUMVX010000077.1 GCA_030529945.1 Bacteroidia bacterium
CCCTCATAGCAGGAATTTACATCATATCAGACACGGAAGTTTGCAGGTGAGCCGATAATCTCCTTTATATGCTCTATGCCGGAGAAGGTTGCTCTCGGATTACACCCCTCTATAAGTCCGCACAATACCGGCTGACTTGCAGTGGTAAGCAGGACAGACACGTGAAACAACTTGTTGTAGGTCTTAAGAGAGTCCACAATGGGTTGCAGGTAGTCTGTAGGCAAGGTCTGCACCTCATCGAGTATGATTACGCTGCCGGCGATGTTATGCAGTTTCCGGCAGATGGACGGCTTGTTGCCGAACAAAGACTCAAACAACTGTACGTTCGTGGTTACGATGATCGGGTAGTCCCAGTTTTCAGTGGCCAGTTTCATCTTCTCTCTGAGGGTCTCGTCTTTTATCCTCTCAGGGTCGATGTTGCAGTGATGCTCCAGAATGTTCTCATCTCCAAAGATGTCCCTCAGTACCGAAGCTGTCTGCATAATGATACTGGTGTAAGGAATGGCAATGATGACTCTCTTCTGCCCATTATGGATGGCGTGCTTCAT
The DNA here is from genome assembly GCA_030529945.1 of Bacteroidia bacterium. GTDB lineage: Bacteria > Bacteroidota > Bacteroidia > Bacteroidales > UBA932 > Cryptobacteroides. Next base: position 549 of record JAUMVX010000077.1, read on the forward strand.
CGCCCACAACAATGATGACAATGTCTTGCCGCCGCCCGTAGGGACAGTCAGGCTATAGAATCCCACAGGGGAGTCCGCCTCTTTTGAACACTGCTCCTGCACTTGGTTCCGGATGATATTTATCTCTGAATCACCTGCTTGCGACTTAAAACTATTCAGCCTGCTTTCCAGAAGCGGCAATAAGGTTTTCAAGCTTGCCTTGTTTCGCCTGAGTTCATACGACTCCTTGTTCAAAAAGGATTCAGTATCAAGGAAATCTGCATCTACCAGACAAGAGAAGAGCATTCGCGACAAGTGATGAAAATCGTGTGGCTCGAGAGTGAACAGGGGGATTGTCAGGTTTTCCTTCCGGACTCGGGTGTCGATTTCTTCAGGTATTGCCTTTTCGAGAATAGAGCCCATTTCGTCATAATCGTGTAAGCCGGTATGATGGGAAACTATCTGGTTCACAAAAAAGATATCGGCGGATTCTCCATAAACCTGTCGGGCTATGATACCTCCGACATATGCGTGATGTGTATCTCCTGAAACTTGACAGCCGGGATCATATCCGCTTTCCTTTTTAATGTGCTGCTGGAAGGCAACGGATTCTTTCCCTTTATCGTGAAGTCGTCCGGCCACCCCGGCCCAAACCCCCATACCAAACTCTTCGGCAAACTGTGCCGAAAGCTTTGCCACCCCTGCAGTATGTTCATCGTTGGATTGAATAATCCAATGACCATCCTGCAAGTATAAATGTGATATGATCAATCTGTCCATTACCGAGACCGTCTTACTCCCAAAGATACAACTAAAACCTGACATTGTCAATGTCTGCGGTAACAGAGTTTGCCGAGGTGCGGCCCATTTGGAGGGTGACAAAAAATAGGGGCCGGTCTGCAAGACCGGCCCCTTGGTTCGATGAGCCTGACAAAGGCTGTCAATCTTCTGGAATCATTTATTTGGATTCGGGACGCATAACCGCTTCGAGGGTGTTGCCTGCGATGATGGTGGCTGCGGCATCCTTAATCTGCTCCGGGGTAAGGGCGTTCACCGCGGCCTCCCACTCGGCGTCATAGTTCTCGCCGTAGTCAACCCATTTTCTCAGGGAATTCACCCAATAGCTGTTTCTCAGGCGTCTCTCCGGGATGTTCTTCTGCATATTCTTCACGGTCCTGTCGAAGTATTCGGCGCTCGGGCCGTTCTCGGCGATGTCGCGAAGTCCCTTCACGGCAAGCTCGCGCAGTGCGTCCGCCTGCTCCTCATTCGTCTCGTAGATTACCTGCAGGGCTGCATACTGCTTCGGCTCGCGGTTCAGCACCATATTCGCGCTCGCACCGTAGGTGCCGCCCTCCTCTTCGCGCAGAGTCGCGACATAGACCATATCGAGGATGTACTCGAGTGCGTCGCAGGCCACTGCGTTGGTGTAATTGTATTCGAGACCGGCCTTCCAGCACTGTACGACGGTGGTCTTCGGAGTCTCCATCTTCACGCGGAAGTCTTCGAGGACGTTCCTGTCCACCAGGTCGACATTCCTGTCAATCCAGTGAGTAGCTTTCTTGCCCTTAGGCAGGCTGCCCACGTATTTCTCCACGAGAGGCTTGACGCTCTCCACCTCGAAGTCGCCGGCCATAATCATAACCGCTCCCGCGGCGTCCTTGAAGAGCTCTTTCGTGACTCTCTCGATGGTGGCAAGATTCGCCTTGGAGAGCAGCTCCTCGCTAAGGGTGTTCGTACGCGGAGTGTCATAGAATTTATCGGAGATGACCTTCTGGAGCTGGAAGTTAGGCTGCTTCTCGAGATTAGGCAGGATGGCTTCTATCTGCTTTACGGCCTGGTCGAACTCGGCCTGGTCGAAGCGCGGCTGAGTGTAGTTCAGGTAGAGGAGCTGCAGGGCGGATTCGAGGTCCTTCACCGTGCTGCTGCCCGTGAAGCCGTGGCTGAGACGGCCATAGGATCTGGAAACGCTGAACTGCTTTCCGGACATCATCTTCTGGAGAGTGGTGGCAGAATACCCGGCTACTCCCGAAGTGCTGCCGAAGAGATAGGTGAGGTTCTCTTCGAAAGAAGGGAGATCCTCATCGGAAATGAGGCTGTAGCCGCCGTCCTTCACGATGGAGAAAGTGATTCTGTCCTTCTCGTGGTCGGTAGGAAGGAGGATGACCTTCACGCCGTTGCCGAGCGTCCATACGGTGGAGCCGTAGAGGCCTTCGGCTGTCTTCTTCACCTTGGAACCCTTCAGGGAGGCAGGATTGAGGAATTCGGACGGAATGTCCTCGGACTGAGGGGCCTGAAGCTCGGCATCCTCCACTTCTTCTATGACAGCTCCGAGCTGCTCCGCAGTCGGATGTTCGAGGCCTTCCTTCTGAGGGGCCTTATACAGGACCACGAGATTCTCCGGACCGACCAGCTGAGGGAATATCATATTCAGAATCTGCGAGCTTATCTGAGGGAGAAGCATCTTCACCATATCATATTCGGCCTGCGGCTCCATATAGGCGTAGTTGTCGAAGAAATGGTTTATGAGCGGATAGACAAGCTCGGCATTGGTGCGGGTGCTGGCCTCATTCGCCCTTGCCTCGTACTGCGAGAGGATTTCCGCTTTGGCTCTCTCCACCTCGCCGTCGCTGAAGCCGAAGCGCTTGGCCTTCTCGATTTCGAGAAGGAACGCCCTGGCGGCGGGAAGGGCTTCCCCGTCTTTAAATTGGGCGACGCCCATAACGACTTCGAGGGTCTCGCAGAGGTTTCCTATGCTGATACCTCCGGAGAGGAACGGAGCGTCAGGCTTGGCGCAGAGGTCGCTGAAGCGCTCGGAGAAGATCTGCGAGTAGATGCTCTTGATGAGATCGGTCATCATACCCTGGACGGTGGAGTTGAACTCCTCGGGTGTGGCTTCGCTCTTCCACAGGAACTCGATGCTGCTGCTCTGAGCTTCCGGGTCGGTCACGATGCCGATGAGCGGCTCCTTGTTATCCGGGATGGTGATGACATCCTTCGGCTTCGGGTTTTCTGCGGCCGGGATGTCGGCGAAGACTTCCTTTATCTTAGCTTCAGTCCTGTCCACGTCCACGTCTCCCACCACGATGAGCGCCTGAAGGTCAGGACGGTACCAGGTGTGGTAGAATGCGGTGAGGCTCTCCGGCTTGAAGGTCTTGAGGTTCTCCTCGCTGCCGATGACGGTGCAGCTCGCATATTTGGTGTCACCGTAGTAGTAAGGCATCGAAGCCTCGCGCATACGCCAGGAGGCGTTGTTGCGGGAGCGCTTCTCCTCCAGAATCACGCCGCGCTCCTTGTCGATCTCGACAGGGTCGCAGGTCACGAAATGGGAGTAGTCGTGCATAATGAGCAGACAGCTGTCCACGACGCTCTCGCGAAGGAGAGGGATGTTGTTCAGCATATAGATGGTCTGCTCCACTCCGGTGGAGGCGTTCACATTGCCTCCGAAGGAGGCGCCGATGCTCTGGAGATAGTCCAGAATGCCTTTCTCGGGGAAGTTTTCGGTACCGTTGAAGCACATATGCTCGAGGAAATGCGCCAGGCCGTCCTGGTCCGGAGTCTCCTGGATGGCGCCCACATTTGTCGCGAGGTAGAATTCCGCGCGCTGTGCGGGCTTCTCGTTGTGCATTATGTAGTAGGTCATACCGTTGTCCAGCTTGCCCTGGCGCACGGCGGGATCGTTAGGCAGCTGCTGCAGCTGCTGCGCACCGCCGGTGAAAGCGGTGAGCAAAAGGGTCGCAAGTGCGATAAGTGTTTTTCTCATTATATCAAGAATTAAGGTTTCTGTTTCTTATATTCGCAAATGTAATACTTTCGTCAGACAAAGGCAAACATATCGGATTTTATGTCCATATTTGCGTGGTGTATAATTTTTACTTATGATAGAGGATCAGAGATTGAAGATATTCAGGGCTGTGGAGCGGGAGGGGAGTTTCACGCTCGCGGCGGCAAGTCTGGGCATAAGCCAGCCTGCCGTAAGCCAGAACATAGCGGAGCTGGAAAAGGCCGCGGGCCGCAAGCTCTTTCTGCGCAGCAGCCACTCCGTGCAGCTCACCGATGACGGCAGGGCGTTCAGCGGATTTGTCGCGCAGATAGAGTATTGGTACGCCGTCCTGAACGATGCTTTCCTGCCGGAGATTCCGGCTCTCGCTTCCCGGAGCCGGAGGACCCGGCTGAATGTCGCCATCGACAATGGCTTCGAGCCTTATTTCGTGCCGGCAGGCACTCCGGGGGCCGATATCGAGATAGCGGAAAAGGACGGGGACTTGCGTGTCAGCGTTCTCGCGAGGCGGAAG
>JAUMVX010000078.1 GCA_030529945.1 Bacteroidia bacterium
CATAACGGCGCGAGTTTTTGTCATTGCCGGCCCCGACCGGCAATCCCGTCATTTCCCGAAACCGGCCCGCACGGAGCGAAGGACAGGCTCGGAGGACATCCGCTGAGGATTCGTCCCAGGCACGTCCTGCGGGACATCCTGTCCCAGAAGCGCGAAAAGCTGAGTCCAATATAGCGGCATCTGTCCGCTCGCATCGCGGAAATTCATCGGATACTCGCTGAAAAGATGAGTGCCGTCCTCTGTCACGTAGGCATTATAGACCAGCTCGCTGCAGTACATAGCCCCGTTATCCGGCAGAAAATGCACATCGTAAGGCTGGCCGAGATATCGCTTCGCGTTCTCCACGAACTCCCGGGCCTGCGCGGCGCTGACATCGGCCCTCTTTATCTCGAAATGCGGAAGCGAGCCGTCCTTGAGCGTGAAATCCCTCAGGAACGTGTCCAGAGGATAGCGGTCTGTACCGTGCTTTATGGTCGCGTCGATGATCCACACAGAGTCCCTCTCCACCTCGAGAATAGCCACGTGAATCGTCATCAGAGCCTGCCCGTCGGCCGTGGAAGCCCCTATCGCCCCCGCCATCGAATCATCTTCGAGGTCATAGCCCTCGGGAATCTGCACGAACACCAGGTCCCCGCTCCTCAGAGCCCGGTCCGAAGCACAGCCGCAGCCTGCGGCAATCACCGTCAGGACTGCGGAAAACAAAATCAAAACCCTTTTCATAACAGACGCAAAGGTAAGTGATTCTTCAAAAAAACTGATGATTTAATCCGTCATTTCTCGAGATGCCCGAGCAGGTCGGGCATGACGGCCCGCAGGTCGGGCATGACCTTTTCATTGCCGGCGCGAGTTTTTTGTCATTGCCGGCGCGAGTTTTTTGTCATTGCCGGCCCCGACCGGCAATCCCTTCGAGACACAGGCGCTTGAGCAGTTTCACACCCTCGATGACGAAAGCCGGGAAGACGGAAAGGCCGGCAATCCACCACCACTGGGAGGAGCTGAGCGGCACCACGTGGAAGACTTCCCGTGCGGCCGGGATGAGCAGCACGCCGAGCATAAGGGTCAGCACGAAGACGACCGCAGCCCAGAGATACCTGTTGGTGAAGAGATTGTGGACTATGGCATTGTGGCCGGCACGGACACAGAAGAGTATGCTGATCTGCGAGAGAGCCACCACTGCGAACGACATAGTCAGGGCGGCATCGGGCGAAGTCCGGAAACCTATGTACCAGGCCGTAAGAGACAGGGCCGCGATGAGAAGACCGCGCAGAATGCAGTTCAGCGCGAAACCCCGGTTCACTATACCCTCCCGAGGGTCTATCGGCTTGCGCCGCAATATGCCCTCCTCGGCAGTATCGAAGCCCAGAGCGAGGGCCGGAAGGCTGTCCGAAACGAGATTTATCCACAGGATATGGATAGGCAGAAGCGGAGCCGGAAGATTCAGCACCACTGCCGTGAAGAGCAGCATCACCTCGCCGAAATTAGTGGACAGCAGGAATTTGACGCTCTTCAGCACATTGTCATAGATGCGGCGGCCCTCCTCCACGGAGGAGACAATGGTCGCGAAATTGTCATCAGTGAGCACCACGTCCGCTGCCTCCTTGGCCACGTCAGTGCCGGTTATTCCCATAGCCACGCCTATGTCCGCGAGCTTGAGAGCCGGAGCGTCGTTCACCCCGTCCCCGGTCATCGCCACGACCTCTCCGTTCGACTTGAACGCCTTGACTATGCGAAGTTTATCCTCCGGAGAAACCCTCGCGAAGACGCTCGCGGTCCTGACCGCCTCCCTGAGCGAGGCATCATCCATCGCCTCTACTTCGGCTCCGGTGTAGGCGCTGTCGCCCTCACGCATAATGCCCAGATCCCGGGCTATCGCAGAGGCCGTGATCTTGTGGTCGCCGGTAATCATCACGGGACGTATCCCGGCCTGTCCGCAACCTGCTACGGCATCGCGCACCTCCGGACGCGGCGGATCTATCATTCCGACCATCCCGGCGAAGACAAGACCGCTTTCCGCATTCGCGAGAATCTCATCCGCCTCCACTCCGGCGGGAACCTCCTTATAGGCCATACAGAGTACTCTGAGGGCATCGGAAGCCATAGAGGTGCATTGCTGCGCGAGAGCGGCACGGTCGGAATCCGTGATTGGACGCAAGGCCGCTTCGGAACTCTGAATTGGCCGCAAGGCCTCGTCTGTAACAATGCTCGAGCAGCACGCGAGAAGCTCGTCGAAGCCTCCTTTGACCGCGACGAAATGGCCCCCGGACGGCATCGAGTGGACGGTCGTCATCAGCTTGCGCTCCGAGTCGAAGGGGATTTCCGCGACGCGCGGCAGCCGCCTTTCCAGTTCGGGCTTCCTAATGCCCTCCGAGATGCCGAGGCTGACGAGCGCAGTCTCGGTCGGGTCGCCGATGGCCAGCCCCTCTTCGTCGATGTCCGCGTCATTGCAGAGCACGGCTACGCGCACGAGAGCGTCCGAACCCTCCGGGTATCGCCGCACCACCGTCATCCTGTTCTGCGTGAGCGTGCCGGTCTTGTCGGAGCAGATGACGGTCGTGCTGCCGAGGGTCTCGACAGACGGCATATTGCGCACGATGGCGTTGCGCCGCGCGAGCCTCTGCACGCCGACCGCGAGCACGATGGTCGAAACCGCCGGAAGTCCCTCCGGAATCGCGGCAGCGGCGAGACTTACCGCAGTCATAAACATAGTCAGAATTTCGTGGCCGTAGGCCAATCCTATGGCGAATATCAGTACGCATACGCCGAGGGATACCCAGGCGAGGAATCTGCCGAGACGGTCCAGACGTATCTGGAGAGGGGTCTTGAATTCCGGGACATCCTGAAGCAGGGAGGCGATGCGGCCCACTTCGGTGCAGCAACCCGTGCCTGTGACTATGCCCCGTCCGCGACCGTAAGTGACTGAGCAGGACTGGAATGCCATATTGTTTCTGTCTCCTGTCGGGACTTCCCCGGCTATGGCTTCGACGCTCTTCTCGACGGCCAGGGATTCGCCGGTGAGGGCGGCTTCCTGTATTTTCAGATTCACCGCTTCGCTCAGGCGAATGTCGGCAGGGACGCTGTCACCGGTCTCGATTTCCACCACATCGCCCGGCACGAGTTCGCGGGATTCCAATATCTGCAATCTTCCGTCCCTGACCACTTTGCAGTGAGGGGCGGACATTTTCTTGAGGGCGTCGAGGGACTTCTCGGCCTTGGATTCCTGTACTACGCCAATGACGGAGTTCAGTATCACTATGGCGAGGATGATTATGGCATCGGTAAAACCTTCTCCGTTAACATAACCCACCACGCCGGAGATGATTCCGGCGAAGATGAGCACTATGATCATAAAGCTTTTGAACTGGTTCAGGAATTTCACGGCGAGGCTCTTGTGGGCGGTCTCCCCGAATTCGTTGTAGCCGTATTCTTCCCGTCTTTTCGCGGCTTCTTCCGAGCTCAGGCCCTCCCTGAGGTCTGTTTTCAGTTCCGAGGCGACTTCCTCCACTGCGCTTCTGTAGAATTGTCCTTTCATTCTCTTGCGTAAAAATTTCTGCAAAGATGAGGGAATCTCGGAGGAAAAGCGTTACATTTATCGGCGTAAAAATTTATGAAATGTCGGATTCCGAGAAGTTATTTTAAATGGGTCGCCTTTTAGAAGCTTCTTGGAATCACTGAACGGTTTCTATATATGGAAGATATTTTTAATGCCTCCGCCGGCGTGAGTCCGGAGGCGGGCGGAGATGAATTCCGCATCCGCTGCGATATGAGCGCACCGAGGCCGCAGGCCTTCACCCAGGATTGGCCGCAGGCCTTCACGGTCGAGGGGATGCTGATGATTCTCTGCCACTGCGGAAGAGCGGAGCTGAGTATTGACGGGATGAGCGTCACTCTGGAAAAGGACAGTCTGCTCATACTTTCCGAGAAGCGTTTCGTGCAGAGGACCGCGCTGACCGGCGAGATGAGAATCTCGATGCTCGCCTTCACGAACAGCTTCATCCTCGAAATGCCCTCCCCCATCGACACTAACATCTTCATCTACCCGCGCCTCACTCCCCTGCTGAGCTGCAGCGGCGAAAAGTTCCGCGACTTCGAGAGCTATTTCCGCTTCATCGAGAAAGAGAGCCGCGAGAGCGGACGCTACCGCACTTCCATCATCCGGGCGCTGATTTTCGCTCTGCTGCTCGAAGTGACAGCCGAGTACGAAGACCGCTACCGCCTCGACGGCGCGGACAGAATCCGCAACGAGAGCATTCCCGACCGCTTTTTCCGGCTGCTTGCAGCCAATTTCAGGGTCTGCCGCACAGTCTGCTGGTACGCTTCGCAGCTGAATCTGACGCCCAAATACCTTTCGCAGCTCATAAAGGAGTGCAGCGGCCGGACCATTCTGGACTGGATTCACGAGTCAGTGATGCTCGAGGCGCGGATGCTGCTGAAAACCAGCGAGATGACGATTCAGCAGATTTCCGACCAGCTGAATTTCTCCTCCCCCTCGGCCTTCGTCCAATTCTTCCGCAAGCATTCGGGCCACACCCCCGGCTCCGAGCGTGTGCGCTGACCTGCGTTACGTCATGCCCGACCTGATCTTCGTCATGCCCGACCTGATC
>JAUMVX010000001.1 GCA_030529945.1 Bacteroidia bacterium
ATGAAAGGTTCTAACAAACTATGTCGCATTCTTGTGACTATCATCTCGCTTTTCCTCACGCTGGGGATGGCGACGGCTCAGAACCTGTCCGTCACCGGTAAAATCGTGGACGCGCAGGGCCAGAGCGTTGTAGGCGCCAGCATTGTGGAGAAAGGCACGACGAACGGCACTATGTCCAATCTGGACGGCGGTTTCACCATCCGCGTGAAGGACGGGGCATCCCTCGAGATCTCTTTCGTGGGTTACACCACGCAGGTTCTCAAGGCCGAGGCCTCGATGAGAATCGTCCTCAAGGAAGATGCTGAATTCCTCAGTGACGCTGTGGTCGTAGGTTTCGGCACTCAGAAGAAGGAAAGCCTTACAGGCGCGGTAGCTTCCGTGAACGTGGGCAAGGCTCTCGAAAGCCGTCCTATCTCAGATGTCGGCCGCGGTCTCCAGGGATCCACCCCTGGTCTTAACGTCCGCATCGGCTCCAACGAAGTAGGTTCCGACCCTATTCTCCGCATCCGCGGTCAAGTCGGCTCCTATCAGGGTTCCGCATCTCCGCTTATCCTGCTTGACAACGTAGAAATTCCTTCCATCAATCTCGTCAACCCTGACGACATCGAGTCCATCTCCGTCCTCAAGGATGCAGCTTCCGCTTCCATCTACGGCGCGAAGGCCGCGTTCGGCGTAATCCTCATCACTTCGAAGAAGGGTGCGAAGGAAACTGACAAGGTGACCGTGACATACTCCGGCAATCTCTCTTTCCAGAATATGGCTAAGAATTACGAGATGGCTACCGTCGACGGTCTTCACTACACGGTAGAGGCCGCCGAGCGTGTCGGAACATACACTCCTGTCGGCGCATTCTGGTATGTCGACCGCGCGGCCTATGAGGCGGCTTATGCCTGGCAGAAGAAATACGGCAAGACCGTAGGCGTGGGAGACCCTTACACCTATGGACGTGACTGGTATGTGGACGGCAACAACAGAAAGATGGGTATCCGTACATTCAACGCCTATGATTACCTTGTCCGCAAGAACGCCCCTACCCAGACCCACAACATCTCCGTAGCGGGAAACAAGGGCAGGACCAACTATAACATCAGCCTCGGCTACCTCGACCAGAACGGTATGCTCAAGGTCACCGACTATGACTGGTTCAAGCGCTACAATGCCAATGCCCGCATCAACACGCAGATTAACGATTGGCTGAATGTCCACACCGGAATAATGTTCACAAGGTCCACGAAGTCCTGGGCTTTCGCGACAAACAGCACCACCGCCGACGTATGGTATTATGTATTCCGTTGGGGCCCTACCTTCCCTATGGAGGCTACAAATGAATACGGCGACAACATAAGAACGGCCGCTTACGAGCTCGCGACCGCAAATCAGGCCACGAAGAACACCACTTACGCAAGTGTAAATGTCGGAACTACCATCACTCCTGTGAAGAACTGGAACATAAACATCGACTACACCTATGCGAACAACAACTCGCAGGAACGCGACCCCGGTATCACCTATATGGCGGGCGACACCTGGGCTGCTCCGGTGAACGCTCTGGATGCCAGCGGGAATACCCGTGAGGTGGCCAACGAGTGGCAAAAGATCAATGGCCTCGGCAAGGATCTCACCGCCAAGAAGCTGGCAGTATCGAGCTACACCAGCACCTATGATTCCATATATCAGGATTCATTCACTTCACAGCGCCAGACCTGGAACATCACTTCAGACTACGACCTGAACCTGAACGACACCCATATGTTCAAGTTCCTGCTCGGTTTCCAGGCGGTAGGTTATGACTATACGGGCGTCTGGGGCAAAAAAATGACCCTCATCGACATCGGCAACCCTCAGTTCGACCTCGCCACCGGTACGCAGACATCCGGAGGTTCTGCTTCCTGGAGTTCCACAGCCGGTTTCTTCGGCCGTATCAACTATAACTACAAGGAGAAGTATCTCCTCGAGGCCAACCTCCGTTACGACGGTTCCTCCAAGTTCCCTACCAGGCTTCAGTGGAGATGGTTCCCGTCCGTATCCGCAGGCTGGAGAGTGACTCAGGAGCCTTGGATGCAGCCTTATACGGATGTTCTCTCTTCCCTCAAGCTCCGCGCTTCCTGGGGTAGCATCGGCGACCAGTCCGTAGCATCCTCCCTGTACATTCCGACGATGAGCGCTATGACCTCTTACTGGATACATTCCGGAGTAAAGGATGTTGCCTATAACACGCCCGGTGTGGTTCACCCTGACATCACCTGGCAGGATATCGAAACCTACGACATCGGTGTCGATATGTCTCTCTTCCATCAGGTCAACGTCACTTTCGACTGGTACAGGAGAAACACTAACAATATGATCGTGGGTATGGAAGGCGTCAGCTACAACCTCGGCGCATCCGCCCCTAACGGAAACTTCGGTTCCCTCAGGACTGACGGCTGGGAGCTCTCCGTAAACTGGGGACGCTCGTTCTCCAACGGCCTCAATCTCTCCGTCACGGCTTCTGTCGCCGACGCTAAGTCCATAATCACGGATTATGGTTCCTCCACCACCATCACAGGCTGGTACAATGGAATGACCTACGGTGAAATCTGGGGTTACAAGGTGGACCGCCTCTTCCAGAAGGATGACTTCGCCTATGATGCCTCCGGCAATCTTATCTTGGATAAAGACAAGCACGGCTCCTACTATGTATATGCTGATGGCAAGGATTATGCTACACAGGGCAAGATTTCTTCAGGTTCTCTCATCTCGGGTCCGGGAGATGTCAAGTTCGTGGATCTGAACGGTGACGGCGTAATCGACAACGGCAGCAATCTCCTCGAAGACCACGGTGACCTTACCGTTATCGGAAACACCACCCCTCGTTATGAGTACAGCTTCAGAATCGATGCGGACTGGAAGGGATTCGACTTCTCCATCTTCTTCCAGGGTATAGGAAAGCGTGATATGTGGGGATCCTCTTCGATGACACTCCCTGGCTTCAACACCTCCGACGGTGCTATGGCTCAGACTTTTGCCGGCGACTTCTGGTACGATGAGTACGAGATTACCAACATCGACGGCACGAAGACCACCATACCTGCGAACTACGATGCGTTCTATCCGCGTGCCGCGGACACCGCCGGAGAAAGCATTTTCAATATGGTCAAGAGTGACAGGTATCTCCTCAATATGGCATATCTGCGCATCAAGAACATCACCCTCGGATACACTCTTCCTCAGAACTTGACCAAGCTCGTTAACCTGCAGAAGGCAAGGGTATATGTTTCACTTGAGAACTTCTTCACATTCGACCATCTGAAGGGTCTTCCTATAGATCCGGAGGAAGTCGCGGGCTACTCGTCATTCAACTCCAGCAATTACAACAGCAGCCGCGCAGGTGTCGGAACTCCGGCATTCAAGTCAGCTTCTGTCGGTCTTCAGTTAACATTCTAATAGGGTAATGATTATGAACAATATTTCTAAAATATTCACTCTAGGCGCATTGGCACTCGCCCTTGCATCCTGCAGCGATTTTCTTGACAGACAGTCCAAGACTGTTATGGACGACAATACCTACTGGTCGAATGAGAATACCGTACGCCTGTTCGTAAACGGTGCCTACGGCACGTATTTCACCGGATATTCCGATATCTGGGGAGCAGTATATGCCCCGGGTGTATATACCGGTGAATACAGCGATGACAGGACCACTTCCGGCACGCAGGCAAATATCCTGATATCTCTTCCTGCGGACAATTGGTATAAGGCGGAGTATTACAGGGGATACTGGCTCGCGCGCCGCGGTTCCGGACCTTGGAACTTCGCATATATCCGCAAATGGAATCTTCTTATCGACAGGCTCGCCACAATGCACGACAACGGCAAGCTTACCGACGAGGCGTACAATCACTGGAACGGTGTGGCCCGCTTCTTCAGAGGCTGGGAGTATAGCCGCTTCGTGGAGTCTTTCGGTGATGTTCCTTACTATGACCACGTAGTGGAGCCGATTAATGACGATGAAATGTATGCACCTCGTACCCCGCGATCCGAGGTTATGTCCAAGGTCAAGGAAGATTTCGACTACGCTATGGCGAATGTCCGTGACAATGACGGGACAGACTATGTGAACAAGGCTGTCGTAGGCACCATCGCCTCCAGACTTATGCTTTTCGAAGGGACGTGGTACATCTATCACAAGAATGACGAGGCTATGAAGACCTGCTCGAATGTTGACGCTCTCGCCAAGACCTTCCTTGAAGCGGCACGCGACTACGCGGCCAAGGTGATGGATACCGGCGCGTACAAGTTCGACACGGATTTCCGCACCCTGTTCGGAACCCTCTACAATAGACCGACCAGCGGAGAAATCATTCTTTACCGCGCATACAATATGTCGGTTGTGAACAATGCCAAGCATTGTATCGCTTCATATTCAAATGGTCAGGAAGGCCAGGCCGCTTCAGGTAACCTCAGCACCCTCAAAGCGTGGATCTGCAACGACGGCAAGCCATATTCCAGCTCGACCGTTGACAATGCCCGGAGCTTCCGGCTTCAGGATATGGTGCTTTCACGTGACCCTCGTTTCGAGGCTACTTTCTGGGACGAGCCGAAATCGTCAGCTACAGGACTCTACTGCGAGAAGTTCATAGACCGTATAGGCCCTACTTATGCCTACAATGGACAGACTCTTCCTTCATACTATGGTTCTTGCACCAATGAGAACGGATACCCTTGCGTACGTTACGCCGAGACCGTGCTGAACTGGATTGAGGCGAAAGCTGAACTTGCCGACAAGTTCGGCGGCGCAGCCGTCACACAGGACGATCTGGACAAGTCCATCAACGCCATCCGCAAGCGCCCTCTCGATGCTACGGCTACCGCCAAGGGCGTACAGAAGACTGCTGCCCTTCAGATTGCTGACCTTCCTGAGGATCCTGAGAGAACCGGTTCCGCACAGCAGACTACCCTCGGCTACAAGACCACGGGCGCCGTTACCCCTCTCATCTGGGAAATCCGCCGCGAACGCCGTATGGAGTTCTTCCTCGAGCAGTATCGCGTTCTGGACATCCGCCGCTGGGGCCAGCTTGAGCTTATGCTCGGAGCCAACAACCCGGACATTCTCGTGGGCGGATATGTGGAGCTTGACCTCGCCGCGACTTTGAAAGAGTCCGCAGCTGAAGAGCTCTTCAGACCGGCGCAGACCACAAACCTGAAGAAGACTCTGAACAATCAGGGCTACAACCTCCTTACCAAAGCCAATTCCGGGAAGGTCAGCGTATATCCTATCGTAGGTTACAATGCTGACGGTACCGTGAAGCTCGGCGAAAGGACTTACTTCAAGCTCGATGAGGATAACAAGACTTCCAACTATCAGGATATGCGCGGCTTCCTCTGCCCTGTAAGCATCAAGGACCGTGACAGCAGAAATGTGGATGTCCGCAACTATCTCGAGCCTATCTGCTCACAGGTCATCACCCAGTACAAGGATGCGGGTTACGAAATCACCCAGAATCCGGGCTGGGAGCAGTAACAGTCTGGTACTCTACAGTAGAATGAGGGGGCGGCCGTCCCCTCATTCTTTCATTTAATGAACGGGGGCAGTGCTTCCGGACGGACGCGACAACTCTGCCCTAAATCAATCATATTATTACTTTACTATTATGAAAAGTTTCCTTGCAGCCGCAACTCTGACGCTGCTCAGCCTTATCCCGCTCGGGGCGCAGTCTTCACAGAAAGATTTCGAGAAGAATCTTCCCGACTCCGTAAAATACTACCTTCCGTCCTTCGGACAGGGCCGTGTCGTCTATAAGGACGGGCAGTTTTCCAACGGAAGATTCAATATTTCCACTATCGACCAGTCTTTGCGCTTCCTCGATGAATCAGGCAATGTGATGGCACTTTCCGATGCCGGATCGGTGGACCGGGTTTCCATAGACGGAATGCTCTTCATCAAGTATCAGAATTCCTTTATGGCCTTCTCTATGGACATCGGCGACGTATATCTCTGCGCATCCAGACGGATTGAGTTCAAAGACTCGAAGAAAGGTGCCTTCGGATTGGAATCTTCCACCACGAACATAAAGGAGGCCCGCAAAATAGAAGGTTATGGTGGACAGATTTTCGATCTCGACGGCAACCTGAACTACACCGTCAAGCTTTATCCGTTCATCTACAAGAATAAGGTGGCCTATGTCCCGTCCCGCCGGCTCATACTCCGCACATTCAAGGACAGGACAGAGAAAATCGAAGCATATCTGGCAGAACACGACGTGAACTTCAGCGACTTCGATCAGGTCTATACCCTTCTTGCCGCGATAAAAGACTGATCCCCCCCTACCTGAACTCCTCGTAGTCCGGCAGGCCGATGTTAGAGGTGATCTCCTTCAGACGCTTGTCGTCGCGCGGGCAGATCATCAGGATATCGCCCGTATCGACCACGGCGTAATGCTTAAGACCGCTCACCGCGATGAGCTTGCGCTTGCCGTTCGAATAGATGATGCAGTCGGAGGTGTCCCGAAGCAGCGTGCTGTCCACCGAGACGGCGTTACCGTTCTCATCCTTCTCCTCTATATATTTATAGAAGGTGTCCCAGTTCCCGATATCGTCCCAGGTGAACTTCACCGGGCATACGCAGGCCCTGTCCGTGCGCTCCATCACCGTGTAGTCTATGGAATCCCTCTTGCAGGCCGAATAGATGTTCTCCAGAAAAGCCTCCTCGCCGCCGGTCCCGCACACCTTGCCCCAGTCCTCGAAGCTGTCTATGATTTCCGGACAATACTTCTCCAGCTCTTCCTTTATCACCTTGGCCTGCCAGATGAAGATGCCCGCATTCCAGAGGAACTCCCCGCTGCTGACGAACACTTCCGCCAGCTCCGCATCCGGCTTCTCCGTGAATGTCTTGATGCCCGTTATCTGCCCGCTGCTGGCCGCCGAAGTGCCTCCTTCCGCCTGTATGTAGCCGAAATTCGTGTCCGGCCGGCTCGGGACCACTCCCAGAGCGACAAGCGAGCTGTGCCCGGCCGCATATTCGAGAGACTTCCCGATCGCTTCCCCGAAAGCTTCCTGATCGAAGATCAGCAGATCGGACGGAGTCACCACGAACACCCCCTGCGGGTCTCTGCGAAGGATTTCCGCAGTGGCGAAAGCGATGCAGGGAGCCGTGTTGCGGCTATGAGGCTCCAGCAGAAGATTCCCGTCGCTGAGTTCCGGAATCTGCCGCTTCACCTCGTCGCGGTAGCGTGTGAGCGAGACCACTATGATGTTCTCCTGCGGAACTATGCCGAGGAAACGCTCATAAGTCATTCTGAGAAAAGTCTTTCCTTTCGGAGCGAAAGAAAGGAACTGTTTAGGTTTGGCCTTCCTGCTGACCGGCCAGAATCTGGCTCCCTTGCCCCCGGCGAGGATGACGCAGTATTGATGTTCATTCATATAATCACGTGGTTCAGATCGAATAAAATATAGGTATAAAAGCCTCGGGTATATACCGGACCCGGACGCTTTCTCTTTCAAAAATCACACTAAACACATCGAAATGCAGGTCCTGATTCTCCTTGAGCGCCTCATTTCCCCTCTTGTGGACGAAAGCTTCCGCCGCCGCGACCAGTTTCCTCTGCTTCGCCAGCCCCACGCTCTCCTCCGGTTCCGCGCCCGAGGGTGCCGTGCGCGTCTTCACCTCCACGAAATGCAGCCCGTCGCCCGAGAGCGTGATGATATCCACTTCCAGATGCGCGTACGTCCAGTTCCTCTCCAGCACCGTGTGCCCCAGCGCCAGCAGGTGCTCGCACGCAAGCGCCTCCCCCGCATCTCCAAGTTTTCTCCTCCGATTCTTCATAATCCCAAGTTCAGTTTCTCTTCTTTTTTCATTCCGGACGTCTTCGACGTCCAATCCTTCCCGTCCGCGTCAGTCGAAGGTGACCACCGTCACCCCGCTTCCGCCGAATTGGATGTGCTCGTCCGCCGCCGAAGCCACTCCCGGGACCGTTTTCAGATATTTCTGAATCTCGTCCCGCAGGACTCCCGTGCCCTTCCCGTGAATGATCCTCACGGACGGGACCCTCAGCATAAGCGCATCATCTATATAGTGCGTGACTATGTCCAGAGCATCACTGAGCCTCTGCCCGCGCACATCAAGCTCCATCTTGAAATTCAGCTTCCGCGCGGTAATGCTCTCATCGGCTTTCAGGATTGGCGGATGCGAAAACTCTTTCGCGGCCGCCTTGTACTCATTTGACGAAATCCGCTCGACCCTGTCGGAGGAGAGCTTCGTGCTGATGTTGCCGACGGTGAGAGTCACGGCCTTGGCGCTGACCTTGGTCACTTCGCCGACCATACCGTTGTCCTTTATCCGGACCTTCTCGCCCACTTTCAGCGGAGCGTTGCGGAAAGCTTCCATACGCTTGCGCTGCTCCTCGGCCTGCTCCATCTCCTGCCGCTGCCGCTCGCGGGCCCTCTGCGCCTTGCGCTTCTGCTCACGCTGCCGCCGCTCCTCGATCTTGCGCAGACGCTCCTCTATGTACTCGTCCTTCTCCTTGGCTGCCTGCTCTTTGAATTGGCCGAGACCGGCCACGAAAGCCTGCAGCTGCTTGCGCGCCTGCTGGGTCTCGCTCTTGTCCGCCTGCGACTCCTTGATGCTGCGAATGGTGTTCTCCACCTGCCTGTTGGCGTTGCGGACTATCTCCTCCGCCTCCTTGCGCGCCTGGTCCAGAATGTCCTTTTTCTCTTTCTGTATGCCCTCCAGCTCCTTCCGGTAGCGGTCGGTGATGCTCTCCAGCGTGCGGTCGGTGTTCTTTATCTTCTCCAGCTTCTCGTCCAGGGCCCGGCGGTTGCGCGCGATCTTGCGCAGATTCCTCTCTATGCCCACGAACTCTTCGCCCGCGCGTGTCTCCGCATCTTTCACGATAGCCTCCGGCAGACCCATCTTGCGCGCCAGCTCGAATGCGAACGAGTTTCCCGGCAGTCCCATCTCCAGACGGAAGAGCGGCTGTATGTTCTGCGCGTCGAAGAGCATCGCGGCGTTCACCACGCCCGTCTCCGCCGAGGAGGCATAGAGCTTCAGCTGAGTGTAGTGCGTAGTGATGACTCCGTAAGTGCCTCGGCGGTCGAGCTCCGCCAATATCGCTTCCGCGATGGATCCTCCGGCGGCAGGTTCCGTGCCCGAGCCGAACTCGTCGATGAGCACCAGCGAATCGGCCGTGGCCACGGCCAACATTTCCCTCATATCCGCGAGGAAAGAGCTGTAGGTGCTCAGGTCGTTGTCTATCGACTGGTCATCTCCGATGCTCACGCAGATGCGGTCGAAGACAGGGAGTTCGGAGGTCTCCGAGGTCGGAATCAGCAGGCCCCACTGGAACATATACTGCAGCAGGCCCACGGTCTTCAGGCACACCGACTTGCCGCCGGCGTTCGGCCCCGAAATCATTATGATGTGCTTCTGCCTCGAAAGGTTCAGCGAGAGCGGCACTGTCTCCTTCCCTTCTTTTTTCAGCGCCCGTTCGAGCAGCGGATGCCTGGCCTTGCGCAGCGTCAGGACGCCGTCCTCCGAGATGACGGGCATACCGGCGATGAAGTCCAGAGCGGTCTGGGCCTTGGCCATCAGAAAGTCGATTTCGCCCATAAAGCCGGCCGCGTAGATGAGCCCAGGCAGACTCGGACGGATGAAGTCGCTGAACTCGGAGAGGATGCGGGCGATTTCCCTGCTCTGGGCGAAGCCCAGCTCTATCACTTCATTCTCGAGTTCTATGATTTCCGCCGGCTCGATGAAAGTGGTCTTGCCGGTCGCGGAAGTGTCGTAAACGAAACCGGGCATCTTGCGCTTCGAAGCTGAAGAGACCGGGATGAGATGTTTGCCGTCGCGGACCGAGACGCTCGCGTCGCTGTCCGCGAGGCCTTCTTCCTGGGCCTTGCGCAGTATCGCGGCGGCGCGTCTGGAGATGGAATTCTCTTTCTCGCGGAGCTGCCGGCGGATGTCGTACAGGGCCTCGGAGGCGCTGTCCTTTATCTCGCCGTACTTGTCCAGAATGCCGTCGATCCGCTTGCGGATTTCGGAGAAGGACTCTACGGGCGCGCTGAGGCGCTTGAGTTTCGGATAGACGCTGTCCTTTATGCCCGCGAAGAAGCCGGTGATTCTGTCTGTGGTGTCCGTCAGTGTGCGCAGCTTGCCCAGCGAGGCGACATCGAGACTGCTGCCTTCGCGGCGCAGAGCCAGCAGGAAGGGGAGTGCGTCTATGTAGCCCGTAGTCGGGAAATTCTCCTCGAACATCAGAATCATACGCATCTCGTCGGTGAGCTGCAGGCGGTGGGCTATGGTCTTGCGGTCGGTGCTGAAGCATTCCTTCTCCGTCTTCTCGGCCGCATAGGAGGTGGAGCAGCGGTCAGAGATGATCTTCCTGACCCTGTCGAAGCCCAGTTTCTGCTCAAGCCTGCTGTCTATGCTCGTATCACTCTGCTGAAGCATCGTTTTCCTTGTCATTGCTCTTCTCCGACGTGGAAGGGGTTTGCTCTGCTGCGGAAGGAGTCTTTTCCGCCGCGGACTGAGTTTTTTCCACCGTGGAAGTGGTCTTCTCCGCCGCTGTCGGGGTCAGCAGCCGCCTGAGTTCGCTTGTGCTGCCGACTGTCCGGATGTTTCCGCCCCGGACGAAGGAGATGTTCCCCGTCTCCTCGGAAACCACGAGGATAAGGGCGTCGCAGGTCTCCGACATCCCGATGGCGGCCTTGTGGCGCATTCCGTAATGCGCCGGGATATCCTGCCGCTCTGTTATGGGCAGGGTGCAGCGTGCGGCCGCAATACGTCCCCCGTCGATTATCATCGCTCCGTCGTGGAGCGGGGAGTTCTTGAAGAAGATATTCATTATCAGCCGTCGGCTCACCGTCGCATCGACCTCGTCACCCGTCTCCTTTATATATTCTATATGGTCTTTCTGGGGGATGACGATCAGGGCCCCCGTCTTCTCGTCGCTCATCTGCTTGCAGGCCTCCACGATTTCGCTAACCACTCCGCTGTCCAGGCTGTCCTCCTTCACGCCCAGGAACTTGTCCAGAAGCAGTGCCAGATGGGGAGTGTGCCGGTAGCGGTTCCCTATGCCCATCAGCAGTCGGCGTATCTCAGGCTGGAAGATTATGATGAGCGCGAGCACGCCCACGTCCAGAACGGTGTTCATCACGGCGGTCATCAGCTTCATCCCGAGCGCCCCCGCGATGACGCGGATGAGCAGCAGAAGCAGTATGGCCGTGAATACGCCCATAGCCGAAGAACCTCTTATCCAGCGGAATACGAGATAGATGATTATCGCCACCAGAAGGATGTCGACAATATCTGTGAAAGACAGGTTCAGGAACCCGAAAATAGCCAGAAACGTCATATTCTGCAAAGATACAACACAAATTAAAGTAAATCAAGTGATTGATTATTGAAAAAATATTCGTACATTTGCAGCCCGCAATTTTAGGCGGAAATGATTAAAGTATTTGTAAACAATTAATTAACAAACCAATGCCTGGATTAATTGGAAAGAAAATCGGAATGACTTCCGTTTTCAGTGCCGAGGGTAAGAACATACCATGCACTGTTATTGAGGCTGGTCCTTGCGTTGTCACACAAGTTCGCACGGTAGAAAATGATGGTTATGCCGCCGTGCAGCTTGCCTATGACGAAACTACAGAAAAGCACGCCAGCGCGCCTCTTATGGGGCACTTTAAAAAGGCAGGAACCACTCCTAAGAAGAAGCTCGTAGAGTTCGAGGCCGACTTCGCGGGAGAGCTGAAACTGGGCGACACCATTACCGTCACGGACGTCATCGGCGATGACGTGAAGTTCGTGGATGTCGTCGGTACTTCTAAAGGTAAAGGTTTCCAGGGCGTAGTTCACCGTCACCACTTTCAGGGTGTAGGCGGCAAGACTCACGGCCAGCACAACCGTCTTCGTCACCCGGGTTCTATGGGTGCGTCTTCCTGGCCGTCCCGCGTATTCCCGGGAATGCGTATGGCGGGCCATATGGGAAACGAGAGAGTGAAGGTGTTCAACCTTCAGGTTGTCAAGGTTATCCCCGAGAATAACCTCATCGTAGTGAAAGGCTCTGTCCCTGGAGCCAAGGGTTCTTATGTAATTGTGGAGGCTTAAGATTATGGAATTGTCAGTTTTGAAAATTGACGGATCTGAATCCGGAAAGAAGGTTGTTCTCGACGAGAACGTATTCGGCGTCACACCGAATGACCACGCGATTTATCTTGATGTAATCCAGTATCTTGCCAACAATCGCCAGGGTACTGCGAAGACCAAGGACCGCAGCGAAGTTGCCTACAGCACGAAGAAGCAGGGCCGTCAGAAAGGCGGCGGCGGTGCCCGTCACGGCAGCTTGAAGGCTAATATCTACGTAGGCGGAGGCCGCGTGTTCGGACCGGTTCCGCGCAGCTACAGACACAAGTTGAACAAGAAGGTGAAGTCCCTCGCACGCTGCTCTGCCCTTAGCTACAAGGCTCAGGAAAACGCCATCACCATCGTGGAGCCGTTCGCTATGGAGGCTCCTAAGACGAAGGAATTTATGAGCATCCTCGCAGCCCTCAAGGCGGGCACACGCAAGGTTCTCGTTATCCTTCCTGAAAACTCGAATAATATTTACCTTTCGTCTCGCAACCTCGATTGGGCAAAGGTCATCACGGTCGATGAAATTAACACCTATGCGATTATGAATGCGAATTCCATCGTACTTGTCGATGGCGTGCAGGACATTCTCGCTTCCAGAGCAAGACGCTAAAAAGACAAAGAAATGGGAATCATCATTAAGCCAATAGTTACTGAAAAATTGACGGCTCAGGGCGAAAAGTTGAACCGTTACGCTTTCATCGTCGACCGCAGAGCGAACAAGATTCAGATTAAAGCTGCCGTAGAGCAGATGTATAATGTGTCCGTTGCGGACATCAACACCGCCAACTATCACGGAAAGAGAAAATCCCGCTATACGAAGGCCGGTCTGTTGAGGGGCCGTATGAATCACTTCAAGAAGGCTTACGTCACGCTTGCAGGTGAGGACAAGATAGATTTCTATAGCAACATTTAAGGGAGGGAAAGACAATGGCAGTAAGAAAATTCAAACCGGTAACACCCGGTCAGAGGAACAAGGTCATCAGCACTTTCGAGGAAATAACAGCCAAGAAGCCTCAGAAATCATTGTTGGAGCCTCTCAAGAAATCAGGCGGAAGAAATAACACAGGTCAGATGACTATGCGTTATATCGGCGGCGGCCACAAGAGAATGTACCGCATCATCGACTTCCTCCGCGACAAGGATGAGTGCACGGCAAAGGTTCTTACCATCGAGTACGACCCGAACCGCAGCGCACGCATCGCTCTCGTCCAGTACGAGGATGGTGAGAAAAGATACATCATCGCTCCGAACGGCATCAAGGTAGGTCAGGTCATCGCTTCGGGCAGCGGCGTCGCTCCGGAAGTCGGCAACTGCCTCCCTCTGAGTGAAATTCCTGTAGGTACTCTCGTCCACAACATCGAGCTTCGTCCCGGCCAGGGCGCCGCAATGGCGCGTTCCGCCGGCACATTCGCGCAGCTCGCCGCACGTGAGGGAACTCACGCCGTTCTCCGTCTGCCTTCGGGCGAGACCAGAATGGTGCTCGTTTCCTGCCGCGCCACCGTGGGCACGGTATCGAATCCCGATCACAATTTGGAGTCTTACGGCAAGGCCGGCCGCAGCCGCTGGCTCGGTCGCAGACCTCACAACAGAGGTGTCGTAATGAACCCTGTGGACCACCCTATGGGCGGTGGTGAAGGTCGTGCTTCCGGAGGTCACCCTCGCTCACGCAAGGGTTTGCCTGCTAAGGGATATAAGACACGTAATCCTAAGGCGTCTTCAAATAAGTTCATCATCGAAAGAAGAAAGAAATAAACGGAATTAAACTTTAGAGATTATGAGTCGTTCTTTAAGAAAAGGTCCATATATCCAGGAAGCTCTGGAGAAGAGAATTCTTGCCATGAACGAAGGCGGCAAGAAGAAAGAGGTGGTCAAGACCTGGTCACGCGCCAGTATGATTTCACCTGACTTCATCGGACACACTATCGCAGTTCATAATGGAAACAAGTTCATTCCGGTTTATGTAACTGAGCAGATGGTGGGTCACAAACTCGGCGAATTCGCCCCTACCCGTACGTTCAGAGGTCATTCAGGTAACAATAAGAAGTAAAAATTATGGGAAAGCGTAAAAGACTTATGGCAGAGCGCCTCAAGGAGGCGAAAAAGGTAACAGCCATTGCCAAGCTGAATGACGTCCCTTCATCTCCGCGCAAGATGCGTCTCGTAGCGGACACAGTAAGAGGCGTGGAGGTTAACCGCGCCCTCGACCTGCTCAAATATTCGAAGAGAGACGCTTCCGTCAGTCTCGAGAAACTTCTCCGCAGCGCCATCGCAAACTGGGAAGCCAAGAATCCCGAGAAGAGCAAGGAACTCGATAACGGTAACGTATATGTAAAGACCATTATGGTCGGCGAAGGCCGCACGCTGAAGCGCATCCGTCCTTGCCCGCAGGGCAGGGCCGGCCGCATCCGCAAGCGCTCGAATCACGTGACCGTCATTCTTGATGTCAAACCAGCAGCAGTGGAGGAGTAATAATATGGGACAGAAAACAAATCCTATCAGCAACAGAATCGGTATCACCCGCGGTTGGGACTCCAACTGGTGCGGCGGTAACTATGCGGAGAAGATAGCGGAAGACTACGAGATCCGCAAGTACCTCACGAGCCGTCTTTCCAAGGCCAGCCTTTCGAAGATCGTCATCGAGCGTACTCTCAAGCTCATCACCGTGACCATTCACGCGGCACGTCCGGGCGTCATCATCGGCAAGGGCGGCGCTGAGGTGGACAAGCTCAAGGAAGAGCTGAAGAAAGTCACCGGCAAGGATGTTCAGATCAACATCTTCGAGGTGAAGCGTCCTGAGGTGGACGCCCACATCGTGGCTGACTCCATCGCACGTCAGATCGAAGGCCGTGTTTCCTACAGAAGAGCCATCAAGATGGCTGTAGCCAACACGATGAGAGTAGGCGCTGAAGGCATCAAGGTGCAGATCAGCGGCCGTGTAGGCGGTGCTGAAATGGCCCGCAGCGAAATGTTCAAGGAAGGCCGTACGCCTCTCCACACATTCCGCGCCGACATCGACTACGCACTCGCGGTGGCTAACACCAAGGTGGGTACCCTCGGCATCAAGGTCTGGATCTGCAACGGTGAGCGCTACGGCAAGCAGGACCTCACTCCTAATTCCGGAGTGGCGGCAAATGCCCAGCCGAGCAGTCAGCCTCGTTCGGGTCGCGGCCCGCGTCGCGGAGGCGACCGCGGCGACCGCCGTCCTCGTCGGGACAACAATAAGTAATTTGAGAAAAAACTTAAGTGATGGCGAAAAAATAAGTTGGTAAGTTTTTGTGAAGGATTTTTGTGGATAAATTTGTTTGTGAAGAAGGAGTGTACTGGGGTACACGACTGATGAGCAAATAAATTTAGACCAAAAAGACGAGCAAAAGCACCAAGTTATTTTTTTAGAATCACTATATTTACGGCCGGTTCCCGAAGGGAGCCGGCTTTTCTGTCATATCGGTGCAGTTGCCGCTCTCCGCTCCGGCGGCCGCCGCCGGGACAGGAATCATACCAAGCAGAAAAATAAACCAAATATGTTCACCATTATGAAAAAAACATTCATCGCAGCCGCCGCAGTGCTGCTCATCGTTTCCTGCGGCCCGAAAAAGACCAGCCAGGAGCTCCAGGATGAATTCCGGACAGCCATCGAGCAGATTATGGACAGCTACAAGGCCGAAGAACTCAGCGAGGACCAGGTCGAAAGCGCCCTCCGCGAACTCTGCACAGCCACCATTAAGAAGAATCCGGATGATTCCGTAGCTCTGATGGCCCTGCAGAACTGCTATTACCTTATGGATGACGAAGATCTTTCCGATGTCATCGGGGAACTCGGAAAGGCTTTCATAGACAACGAATTCGTACAGAAAGTCCGCAAGAGCATCGGTGCCCGCAAGGGAACCTCGGAAGGCGCTATGTTCACCGACTTCACGGTAGTGCAGGACGAAAACGACCCTGAGGGATCCACAGTCAAGTTCTCCGACTTCGTAGGCAAGGGCAAATATGTCCTCGTGGACTTCTGGGCCAGCTGGTGCGGACCTTGCAAGCGCGAGATTCCGAATATCGCGGCTGTTTACGACAAGTACAAGGGCGAGAAATTCGACGTGCTCAGCGTAGCCGTATGGGACAAGCCGGAGGATACCGCGAAGGCGGCCAAGGAGCACAACGTGGTCTGGAACCAGATCACCAACGCCCAGAGAATCCCTACCGACATCTACGGCATCGACGGCATTCCTCACATTATGCTCGTCGCTCCTGACGGAACCATCGTCAAGAGAAACCTCCGCGGAGACGACATCGAGGCTGCCGTAAAGGAAGCCCTCGGTCTCTGAACCCGCATCGGCTCCTCAGTTTCTGAGTGATGGACATAAGGGAGCAGATAAAGCTATTGCCACATTCCCCCGGAGTCTACAGGTATTATGACTCCGAGGGGAATGTCATATATGTAGGCAAGGCGAAAGACCTGTTCAAGCGTGTCCACCAGTATTTCGTCCCGCCCGAGAGGCTGAACGCGAAGACCCGCATCCTCGTGTCCAAAATAGCCTCCGTGCAGTATTCCGTGGTGGATTCCGAGGCGGACGCCCTGCTTCTGGAGAATAATCTCATAAAGCAGTACAAGCCCCGCTACAACATCCTCCTGAAAGACTCGAAGACCTATCCCTGGATCTGCATCACCGCGGAGCCTTACCCGAGAGTCTTTATGACCCGCCGCACGCCCCGCGACGGCTCCCGCTACTTCGGCCCGTACAGTTCAGTTATGCACGCACGGCATCTGATGGAGTACTTCAGCCGGAACTACGCCCTCCGCTCGTGCCGGCACAAGATAACTTCGGATGTCATTCTGCGGGGGAAAATCCGTCCCTGCCTGGACTTCCATATAGGCAAGTGCAAGGGCTGCTGCATCGGGGCGATATCCGTGGAGGAATATACGGCGCAGACGGAGGAAATCGCCCACCTGCTCAAAGACGGCGTGGCCGGCATAATCCACCGTTACCGCGAGGCTATGGCCGAAGCCTCCGAGCGGCTCGACTTCGAGACCGCCCAGTACTGTAAAGAGCGCATAGACTCCCTCCGGCAGCATTATTCGCACTCAGTCATCAGCTCCGCCAAGGACGCTGACGCGGACGTGTTCTCGCTCGTCTTCGAGGGCACGGAAGCCTTCGGTAATTTCCTGCGCTTGCGCGGCGGCTCCGTCATCCGCTCCCTGAATCTCGGATTCCGCCTGAATATCGAGGAGGAACGTCCCTCCGTGCTGAGCGCATTCATCGCCGAAATCGAGTCGAAATTCGGCGAACTCTCTCGCAGAATCATCGTACCGTTTCTGCCCGACGTGACTCTGCCGGACGTGGAGTTCATCGTCCCGGCGAAGGGCGATATGCTTAACCTGCTGACTCTTAGCGACAAGAACGCGAAGGAGTTCCGCTCTTCTTTCCAGCGGAGCCGCGAGCATACCGACCCCGAGGCGTATAAGACGGAGATTCTCGAAGAGCTGAAGCACTCGCTCGGGATGAGCGTGCTGCCGCGCCACATAGAGTGTTTCGACAACTCGAATATCCAGGGGACCAATCCCGTGGCCTCCTGTGTAGTCTTCCGCGACGGCAGCCCTTCGAAAAAAGACTACCGGAAGTTCAAGATAAAGACCGTCGTCGGGGCGAACGACTACGCCTCTATGAAAGAGGTGGTGAACCGCCGCTACTCCCGAATGCTCGCCGAGGCCCCGGAAGACCTTCCGCAGCTCATAGTCATAGACGGCGGCAAGGGGCAGCTCGAATTCGCCTGGCAGGCATTGGCCGAACTCGGCCTTACTGAAAAATTGACCGTGGTCGGTCTTGCGAAACGCCTCGAAGAGGTCATCCGCGTCGGCGATCCGTATCCGCTGTTCCTCGACCGCAACTCGCAGGCGCTCAAGCTCCTTCAGCGTGTCCGCGACGAGGCTCACCGCTTCGGCATCACTTTCCACCGCTCGCTTCGGAGCAAGCAGCAGCTTTCCTCCGCCCTGCGTCAGATAAAGGGCGTGGGCGAGCAGACCGAGAACCGCCTGCTGATGCGTTTCGGCAGCGTCCCGCGCATCGCAGCCGCACCGGTGGAAGAGATTGCGCAGCTCGTGGGCCCCGCGCTCGCCGCGAAGATTCACGCAGCCCTCGGCGGCACATCCCCGGCAGACCTCACTCCATAACGCGTCCGCTCACGCGTCCAATCCTAACACTCTCAATATTTTATGGATTCCGTAAAAGAAAAGCAGTTCAATAAATGGTTCAGCGCATTCATACTCGCCGGAATGGCCCTCGCGCTGATCCTCACCACCATATTCAAACTCGAAGGCAGTTCGACCGCCAAGGCGTTCCTGCTCGTCTCCGCATTCGGCTCGCTGATGGGCATCCTCAGCACAGTCGCCTCGGCCAACGGTCTGATAATCACTTTCCTCTTCGGTCTGCTGGATGTTTCCATCTACGGAGCGATGTGCTTCGTGAACTGGAAAAACGGCGGCTCGGGTCTGGGTAACGCGGTCCTGCACATTCTCTATTTCGTCCCTATGCAGTTCGTGGGCTTCGCCCAATGGCGGCGTCACCGTGCGGACAAGAGCGGATACAGCGTGAAGCCGCGCCGGCTTTCCCGCAAGGGTCTGCTCCTCACGACTGCGCTATTCCTTGTGGGCACCGTCCTCTCCTACATCATAATAGCGCGCTTCGACAAGTCCGCCGCAGACTCCTTCATCAGGATGGCCGTGGTTCTGGACGTGCTCCCGCTGATGTGCAATATACTCGGACAGCTGCTAATGTCGCTGGCCTATATGGAGCAGTGGATTTTCTGGATAGGCGTGAACGTGTTTTCCATCATAATGTGGTCCACGGCGCACGCCGACGGCACTTCCGGCTTTGCCGCCATTTACATCGTGAAATACAGCTTCTACCTGCTGAATTCCATAAACGGACTCCGCATCTGGCTGCGTGACAGCAGGCCGCAGTAGGGGAGCGGCACACTTTGCCTGGCGGATACGGCGGCGCTCCGCTCATCTTGGCGAGTAAAACTTTCATATATAAAGATTTTTTATTACCTTTGCCGGACAGTACCCGAAAGTGTATATTAAAACATAAACTAATTTTTATCATTATGCAGTACGAGGAAATCGTAAAAAAGGTAAAGGATATCATCGTGGACAAACTCGGTGTAGAAGAGACCGAAGTTACTGAAACAGCTAGCTTTACAAATGATCTCGGAGCAGATTCACTTGATACCGTGGAACTTCTTATGGAGTTCGAGAGAGTGTTCGGAATCAAGATTCACGATGATGAGACCAGCTCGATAGCTACCGTTAAAGACGCCATCGACAAAATCCAGGAGAAACTCTCAGAAGAGAAATAGTTTTTTCCCTGTAATGGATGAATTCATCCGGTGCTGCCTGTACCGGTGTTTTTTCTGAAATTACTCAAGTGTAACGGCTGCCTTCATATGGAAAGGCAGCCGTTTGTCGTAAGATGCATCGGCCTCCCCGAAGGGGGAGGCCTGTTATGCTTGAATGTCTATTTCGTAATGGAGCGTGGCACCGAATAGACGATCTTCAGCGTCGGGCGGCGCTCGCTGCCTGCTCCGTTCAGGAAAGCGCAATAGTAGCGGTCCTTGTCCATAAGGGTGCTGTAGGTCTTCGAGCTGCTCGAAGACGAGGAGCTGTAGGCCGAGGCGAGCATAGCCATATAGTAGTAGTTGTTCAGATAACTGCCGCTGCCGTAGCCGTAGCTGCCGTAACCGTAACCGCCGTAGAGAGAGTTATAGTAGTTCGCGTACGCGAGCTGCTGATAGTAGCTGCTGGAGCTTGAACTTGCACCGCTTATCTTATATCTCTCGAGTTCCCGGGCCATTACCAGAAGCCAGATGTCGTAATTCTCTATCTTGCTCAGATCGCTCAGTTCCAGAATCTTCTGGGTATGGTAGGTGACATCCGGAGCATACTGGCACAGAGACCTGTTCAGACTGCCCGGATCCTCGTAGCTGGATGTCACGTCCGTGAGGCTTCCGTAGCCAACGTAGCCGCTGTCATAACGGACTCTCACCGTAGGATTCAGGTAAGTAGGGAAGCGGAACATCTGCTGATAATCGTCCGGAAATTCGAATGGCAGCACGATGCTCGCCCTGTTTATGATGGCCTTGCGCGGCTGGTCCGTATGCCGGGAGATCTCGTTCTCCAGGAGGGTCTTGATCTCCGTGGCGCTGATTACGGGCTTGAGGCCTCCGCCGCCCTCGACCGGAATCACGTCGGCGGTCTTGCCGGCCTGCGGGCGGGTGCTGTGCCCCGTCACGTTGAAACAGTACTGCGGCAGGCGGTCTGTCGAGGACGAAATCGTGCCGATCAGGGAGTCCAGATCATACATCTTGTCCGGACAATAGTAGAAATAGAAGCTCGTGTCCTTCCTCTCCCCGTCGTATTCGGCGTTGAATGTCAAGGTCGCATAGTCTCCGGTGATCTGGTAGTATTCCATATTGAGTCCCAGCTGCAGGGAGAACATATTTATGCGCCCGCCGATTCCGAGCGGCTCGTCCGTGTCGATATAGATGCCCGGGAACTTCTTCGTGTACGTATCGAGATCCTTCAGGTCGTCCTGCGTGATGGTCAGGTACTTTTTCGCGAACTCGGCGGAGAAGTCGAAGCTCAGGGAGTCCGTGCCGTCATATACCGGAGTCCTTGCCGTGATGCGCTCTTTCGAATGCTCGACGACATTGTTCAGGTTTCCGTCATTGAAGTCGAGCGGCTTGCTGAGTTCGTAAACGTTTATGTTCTGCAGGATATTGTCCTGGCTGTGGTCGGCCACGGAAGCGGTGTCTCTCGCGGCGCTGAAATGGAACTTTTTGACTTTAGGGTCTTTACCGAAATCCAGAGTGTCGGACATAGGCACCAGGGAAATCGCGCAGCCTCTCGTGGTGAGTCCGAAAATCTCGTCTCTGACCGCTCCGATGGTGATGCGGGTGCTCGAATAGCCCGAAAGGCTGTCGGGAAAGTCCACGCGGATTTCTTCCAGAGGGAATTCCGCCGTGTATGTGTCATATTTCAGCTCGGTGGGAATCAGATTGCCTCCTATCTCGTAGGAGGAGCTGATGCAGGAGTGAAAGCAAAGGAGGACTGCTGCGGCAGCGCCCGCGACTGTCAGGGCCCTGCGGAGAATGATAGGATCCATTAGCTACAATTCTTCATAAAACCTCTCGTAATCAGCGACATAGCTTCCGTCCGCGAGGGCATCTCCATTATACTGGAGAGTAGGGCGTCCGAGTTCGCGGCAGCAGGAGAGGATTTCTTCATCCACATCCGGGGAGCCTATGATGATGCCGTCCGAGTACTGGGCAGCGGTTTTCGCAAGATTTATGCCAGTAGGATCGTCCAGATAAGGGATGTCCGCCGGCTTTATATTGCCGAAGAGCACGCCATCCCTGAAACCGGACGAGAAGGTCTGGCGCGGGGTGTCGTCGTACAGGGAGAGCACGACCTTGCTCGACGAGAAGATAGGGTCGTCCCGGTAGGACTTCTTCAGATAGAGTGGCAGGACGTGGGAGATCCAGCCCTGACAGTGGATGATGTCCGGAGCCCAGCGGAGCTTCTTCACCGTCTCGAGCACTCCCCGGGCGAAGAACACGGCCCTCTCGCCGTTATCCTCGAAGTAGTTCCCGTTCTCGTCGCAGGCGGTCTGCTTGCGCTTGAAGAAGTCTTCGTTATCGATGAAGTAAACCTGGATGCGGGCTGACGAGATGGAAGCGACTTTTATCACGAGCTGCCTGTCCACGTCTCCGATTATGATGTTCATTCCGGAAAGGCGGATTACTTCGTGAAGCTGGTTCTTGCGTTCGTTGATGCAGCCGTAGCGCGGCATAAAGGAGCGTATTTCCTTCTTCATCTCCTGTATGCCCTGCGGCAGGTAACGGCCGATGGAGGAGATTTCCGTTTCGGGAAGGTAAGGATATATTTCCGAATTCACGAACAGAACTCTTTTAACCGAATCTTCCATTTCTTATTCACTTTTTCAACATACAAAGGTAATAATATTTTTTCATATTTTGATATTTCACTATCTTTGACCTTGATATGGGGAATACGCACGGTACACAAGGAGAAAGCAGGATGATGCGCACACGTCTGCGCAGCGCCCGGCTGTCCTCCGTCATAAGCATCAGTATGGTGCTGCTGCTCGTGGGCATCGCGTCGATGCTGCTGCTGAACGCGACCCGGGTTTCCGACTACTTCAAGGAGAATATGCAGATATCCGTGCTGATGGAGACGGAAGCCTCCGATGAGCAGGCGGCGGCCCTCGCTTCCGAACTGGATTCTCTGCGCTTCGTGAAAGGCACGGAGGTCATCACCAAGGCCAGGGGCGCGGCAGAGATGGAATCCCTGCTGGGAGAGGATTTTCTGAGCGTGTTCGAGACTTCTCCCATCCCCGCGTCCATAGCTCTGACTCTGAAGGCCGATTATGTCTCGGTGGACAGTCTCGCCGTAGTGAAGGCCGCTCTGGAGAAGTATCCTCTGGTGGACGAGGTGGACTATCAGCGTTCGCTGGTCTCCGCCCTGAACGCGAACATTCAGAAGATAGGACTTTTTCTGGGAGTGTTCGTCCTGCTGCTGCTGTTCATTTCGTTCGTGCTGATAGGCAATACCGTGCGGCTCAGCGTGTTCTCGCGCCGCTTCACCATCCATACGATGAAGCAGGTGGGGGCCACCCGCGCCTTCATCCGCGCCCCGTTCCTGTGGAGGGCGGCTCTTCAGGGACTTCTTGCGGCGCTGCTCGCCTGTGCGATGCTCGTCTGCCTGCTGTATCTGCTGCGCGGAGAGGTCTCGCAGCTCTTCGAGATATTCACGGCCGACCTGCTGCTGAAGGTCATAGCACTTGTGGTGGCCTCGGGGGTGGTTCTCTGCGTAGTCAGCACCTATTTCGTTGTAAACAAGCTTGTTCGGATGAACAAGGACAAACTCTACTCTTAGATGGAAGATAATAAAGACAGGTTCGCGCTGACCCGGCGCAGTCTGAAGTTTCTGCTGCTCGGGCTGGTCGTGATGGTAGCAGGCTATATTCTGCTCGCCGGAGGCGGCGTGAAGGATCCCCAGGTTTTCAATTACGCGATGTTCGATTTCCGCCGTCTGGTGGCGGCCCCGCTTGTCATTCTCTGCGGCGTGGTGATAGAAATCATCGCCATTATGGGCTGTTTCGACAAAAAATCATAAGCTATGGAATGGTTTGAAGCTGTGCTTCTGGGCCTGGTTCAGGGGCTGACTGAATTCCTGCCTGTGAGCAGCAGCGGTCATCTTGCGATAGGCCGCGAAATCCTCGGAGTGAAGGCTTCGGACGATCTGGTGTTCGAAGTGACGGTGCACGCGGCGACGGTGCTCGCCACCATAATCGTGTTCAGAAAACAGATTTGGGCCCTGCTCTGCGGCCTGTTCAAGTTCCGGTATAACGACGAGACGGATTACATATTCAAGATATGCGTCTCGATGATACCCATTTTCATCGTCGGCGTATTCTTCAAGGATCAGGTCGAGGCTCTCTTCTCGTCTCTGGCGGTCGTGGGTGCGGGTCTGCTGGTGACATCCTGCCTGCTTTTCTTTTCGGACCGCTTCGCCGCACGCAGAAGTCCCGATGCACCTGCCGCCCGCGGCGGCATTTCCTACCTGCAGGCTCTGGTCATAGGCATAAGCCAGGCGTTTGCGGTAGTTCCGGGGCTGTCCCGCTCGGGGACCACCATCAGTACGGGGCTGCTCTGCGGCGTGCGCCGCGAGGACGTCGCCCAGTTCTCCTTCCTTATGGTGCTCGTGCCCATATTGGGCGAAGCCCTTCTGGATCTGGTGAGCGGCGAAATGGCCGCTTCGTCTGTCGGGACGGGTGCTTTGCTGCCGGGCTTTCTCTCAGCTTTCGTTTCGGGCGTGTTCGCCTGCAAGGTGATGATCGCGATAGTGAAGAAGGCTAAGCTGAAATGGTTCGCGCTCTACTGTCTTGCCGTCGGGGCTGCCGTGCTCATTTTTACTCTGCTTTAACCCGCGGGTGTGGAACGCAGGAGGGTCTATTTCGCATCGGACGTGCATCTCGGTCTGGATCTGAACGATCCGAAGGACCGCGAGGCGCGCTTCGTGCGCTTTCTGCGCAGCATACCTCCGCAGGAGACGGAGGCTCTGTACCTGCTCGGGGACATCTGGGATTTCTGGTACGAATACCGCGACGTGGTGCCCAAAGGCTATGTGCGGGTGTTCGCCGCGCTGATGGATCTGGTGGATGCCGGCGTGAAGGTGACATTCTTCATCGGGAACCACGACATCTGGGCTTACGGATATTTCGAGTCTATGGGCATCGGGGTGATGCGCGCCCCGCTGCAGGTGGAACACGGCGGAGTGAAGTTCTGTCTGGCACACGGTGACGGACTGGGGCCGGGGATGCTCGGCTACAAGTTTATGAATGCGGTGTTCAGATGCCGTCCCGTGCAGTGGCTTTTCTCGCTTCTGCATCCGTGGATAGCTTTCCGTCTTGGCTACGGCTGGTCGAGGCATAACCGCCTCGCGCGAGGGGAGGAGTATGTGTTCGGGGGAGAAAGCGAACCGCTGTACCGATGGGCCGTCAGCTATGCTCGAACGCACAGCGTAGACTGCTTCATTTTCGGGCACCTGCACACGCGGGTGGATATGCGTCTCCCTTCGGGCCAGCGCTTTATGGTTATGAAAGACTGGATTTCCTCTTCGCCTTATCTGTACTTCGACGGGACTTCGGTGCGCGAAGGCATAACCATAAATATGGAGTAGTACAGGAAGTCGAATTCTCCGTTTTCCCACATAGTGATGAGTTCCTCCGTCTGGCGGTCCGCGCCTTCGGGGTCATAGTGGCTCTTGAGGTCCTGTCCGAAGAGTTTCCCGATTCCCTGATAGAATGTGGCCGTGAGCGAGTTCGTATAGCCCTTGAGTATGCTGTACGTGCTCTTGCCGATCTCCCTGTCCACCAGACGGCAGAGCAGCTGCCCCTGCGAGACCGTCATATCCCTGACTATCGGCTCGAAGTCGGACAGAAGCTGTTTCTCCCAGCCTCGGATGTACTTCTCCTTCTGCATCCTGCCCATATTCCGGGCCGCGATGGTGCTGTCCACTTCGTGGCAGATTTTCGCTCCGACGGCCACATAGGGATAGACTTTGTTGAAGTTATAGACGAGGCGGTAGTATTTCTTCCAGTCGCTCTTCTTCATCCTCTTGTCCTTGCCGAAACACCAGACCGGCGGGACCGTGTCATAGAAGACCGTGTCACCCTTCTCGTCCAGGAAATAAGGCATCAGCTTTCCGCGGGCGGAGTGCTCGTCCCTGTACTGCCGTCTGACCTGCTCCGCCGCAGCCTCCTGGACACGTTCCTCCCGCTCGGCACGGCGCTGTTCGCGTCGGCTGAGACGTTGCTGCGCGTCCGCGCAAGGTGCCGTCAGCATTATCAGGCCGGCCGCCAGGCCGGCCAATGCGAGTCTATGTCCCGACTTTTTTACATTCATATCGCAGGGCGCAAAAATAGATATTATTTTTCAAGCCCCGGCTTTCTCCCGCAAAAAACCGGCCATTGGCTGCGTCCGCGCAGCTTCGCGTAATCGGCGGGTAAGAGTGCGGTGCGGGAGGGGTGTATGCCGCCGGAAGTGATGGTGCGGCGGCGGCTTGCGCAGCGTCAGATCCGGCACCGGCGGGCCTGTCGAAAAGTGAGCGGAAAAGTTGTTCACCACATAATCTAACGGCTTGAAAAATCGCGAATTAACTGATGAATTTTTCTGTCGAAAATCTGCTGAAATAATCTAAAAAATATTTTGTATTCAGATTTTTTTACTAACTTTGCAGTCCTAAATTTCGGGGTAAAACCACCCAACCAGTTGAACCTCAGCCATTTAGGGTAAACTGAAATTTATTATTTAAAGTAATACAGCGATGTTACAACCTAAGAGAACAAAGTTTAGAAGGGAGCAGAAGAACCGTATGAAGGGTATGGCCCAGAGAGGAAATCAGCTTGCATTCGGCTCTTTCGGACTCAAGACCCTTGAAAATTGCTGGCTTACGGCTCAGCAGATTGAGGCTGCCCGTCAGGCCATCTCGCGTTATATGAACCGTGAGGGCCAGATCTGGATCAGAGTTTTCCCGGTGAAACCGGTTACCAAGAAACCGCTCTCCACCCGTATGGGTAAAGGTAAGGGTGACCCTTATGGATTCGTGGCTCCCATCACTCCCGGCCGTATTCTTTTCGAGGCTGAGGGCGTGTCCCTCGCAGTCGCCAAAGAGGCTATGCGCCTGGCTTCCCACAAGCTTCCGATTCCTACGAAGTTTGTCGTACGTAGAGACTATGTAGAATAAATTAATGGAGAAACAGAAATGAAAATTGCTGAAGTGCGCGATATGTCTGTAGCAGACCTCCGCGACCGTATCGAAGTAGAAAAGGCTAACCTTGATACAATGAAGATCAACCACGCCATCTCTCCATTAGAGGATACGTCCAAGTTTAAGAAACTCAGAAAGGACATCGCCCGTATGATCACAGTCCTGGCTGAAAAAGAAAAATCACAGAACTAAATTGAAGTCTTATGGAAAGAAATCTTCGTAAGGAAAGAATAGGTGTAGTGGTAAGCGACAAGATGGACAAGACCATCATCGTGGCTGTGGAGACCAAGGAAAAGCACCCTCTCTACGGCAAGTTCGTAAAGAAGACCACTAAGTTCGTTGCTGAAGACGAGAAGAACGAGTGCGGTGTCGGTGATACCGTACGTCTTATGGAATGCCGTCCTCTCAGCAAGACAAAGAGGTGGAGATTAGTTGAAATCGTAGAAAAAGCAAAATAGTATATGATACAGCAGGAAACACGTTTACAGGTGGCCGACAACAGCGGTGCGAAGGAAGTTCTCTGCATCCGCGTGCTTGGTGGTACTCACCATCGCTATGCTACCGTCGGTGATACTATAGTAGTCGCAGTAAAGAGCGCCATCCCCGGTTCCGATGCCAAGAAAGGCACCGTCACCAAGGCTGTCGTAGTCCGTACCAAGAAAGAAATCCGTCGTCAGGACGGTTCCTACATCCGTTTCGATGACAATGCCTGCGTACTTCTGAACAACGCCGGCGAACTTCGCGGAACCCGTATCTTCGGCCCTGTGGCCAGAGAGCTTCGCGATCAGTATATGAAGATCGTTTCACTGGCACCGGAGGTCCTTTAAATCAAGCGAGTTATGAAAAAATTGCACATAAAGAAAGGTGATACCGTGTATGTAAATGCCGGTAACGACAAGGGCAAGACCGGAAAGGTTCTCTCAGTGGATCCGGCAAAGGACCGCGTCATCGTGGAGGGCATCAATATGGTCAGCAAGCACACAAAGCCGAATTCCAAGCAGCCTCAGGGCGGCATCATCAAGAAGGAGAGCGGCATTCATATTTCAAACCTCAACCTTATCGACCCGGCATCCGGCAAGGCGACGAGAGTCGGCTACAGGATGGAAGGCGACAAGAAGGTACGTTACGCTAAAAAATCAGGGGAGGAGATCAAATAATTATGGCAAAGAAAGCTACAAACAAGCCTGCTGAAGTGGCAGTCGCCCTGCCTGCAGGATATGTACCTACTCTCAAGAAGGTCTATAAAGAGGAAATAGTGGACAAGCTTATGAAGCAGTTCTCGTACACCACCGTAATGCAGGTGCCGAAGCTTGTCAAGATTACCATAAACGAAGGTGTCGGCGATGCCACGCAGGACAAGAAGATCGTCGAGGAGGCGGCTGAAGAGCTCACCCTCATCGCCGGACAGAAGGCTGTCATCACCAAATCCACCAAGGACGTTTCGAACTTCAAGCTCCGTAAGGGTATGCCTATCGGAACCAAGGTGACTCTGCGTGACGTGAAGATGTATGAGTTCCTCGAGAGACTCATCAGAGTCACTCTCCCTCGCATCCGTGACTTCAGCGGTATCGCCGAGAAACTTGACGGCCGCGGAAACTACACTCTCGGCATCAAGGAGCAGATTATCTTCCCGGAGATTGACATCGACAAGAACCCACGCATCCACGGTATGGAGATAACGTTCGTCACCACAGCGAAGACTGACGAGGAAGCTTATGCACTCCTCAAGGAGTTCGGCCTTCCTTTCAAGAAACATAATAAATAATATAACCTATGGCAAAAGAATCAATGAAAGCCCGCGAGGTCAAGCGCGCGAAGTTAGTTGCTAAATACGCCGAGAAGAGAAAGGCTCTCAAAGAGGCCGGTGACTGGACTGCTCTGGACAAGCTTCCTAAGAACTCCTCTTCCGTACGCCTCCATAACCGCTGCTCTCTCACAGGTCGTCCTAAGGGATATATGAGAGCTTTCGGTCTGAGCCGTATGCAGTTCCGCGAGATGGCTTCGAACGGTCTCATCCCGGGCGTCAAGAAGGCAAGCTGGTAGAGTTTTATACTTATATAATATTATTAACAATCGGATATCGGGCGCAGACAGCGCCGGTCCACAAAAGACTGAAAAAATGACTGATCCAATTGCAGACTACCTGACCAGGATTCGCAACGCTTATCTTGCAGGCAAAAAGGTTGTGGAAGTGCCTTCATCGAAGATGAAAGTCGCCATCACCTCGATTCTCTGTGAAAAAGGCTATATCCTCAGCTACAAAGTTGTGGAGCAGGCCCCTCAGAACACCATCAAAATCGCTCTGAAGTATCATCCTCAGACAAAAGTAGCCGCCATCAAGAAAATCGAGCGCGTCTCCACTCCGGGTTTGAGACAGTATACTGACGTGGAGAATATGCCGAGAGTTCTCAACGGACTCGGAATCGCGATTCTCTCCACCTCGAAGGGCGTCATCACCGACAAGGAAGCCAAGGAGCTGAACGTGGGCGGTGAGGTTATCTGTTATGTTTATTAATAAAAACCGCTTTTATAATGTCAAGAATAGGTAAATTGCCTGTAAACCTTCCGGCCGGAGTGACAGCTCAGCTGCTCGACGGCAACGTTGTCAAGGTGAAAGGACCTCTCGGTGAGATGAGTCAGAAGGTCGATCCGGATATCACCGTCACCATTGAGGGAACCGAAATCAAATTCGCCCGTCCTACAGACCTTCCGCGCCACCGCTCTATGCACGGTCTCTACCGTGCGCTCGTGCACAACCTTGTAGTGGGCGTGTCTGAAGGCTTCACCATCACCCAGGAATTCGTCGGTGTAGGTTACCGCGTAGATGTCCAGGGCCAGATGATCACTATGTCTCTCGGCTATTCGCACAGCATTCAGATTCTCCTCCCTTCGGAGGTCAAGGCTGAAGCTCCTCAGGTGAAGAAGGGTGAGAACCCGCGCCTGGTGCTCAAGAGCTGTGACAAGCAGCTTGTCGGTCAGATAGCTGCCAAGATACGTACATTCCGTGAGCCTGAACCTTATAAGGGCAAGGGTATCAAGTATGCCGGTGAACAGCTTCGCCGCAAGGCCGGTAAGACTGCATCCGCTAAATAATAGGAGATTGAGTTATGGCATTGAATAGAATAGAAAGAAGAAGAAGGATTCATTACCGTATTCGCAAACGTGTCAGCGGTACTGCCGAGAAGCCGAGAATGGTTGTCTTCAGAAGCAACAAGCAGATTTACGTGCAGGTAATCGATGACCTGCAGGGCAAGACTCTTGCTGCCGCCGCTTCGAACGACAAGGCGCTTGCCGCTGAATGCAAAGGCAAGAACGGAATCGACGCTGCCGCCATCGTCGGCAAGGCCATCGCGGCACGCTGTCTTGAGAAAGGCATCGACACCATCGCTTTCGACCGCGGCGGTTATCTTTTCCACGGTAGAGTTAAAAGTTTGGCAGACGCTGCCCGCGAAGGCGGCCTTAAATTCTAAAGACTATGGCAAATACGAATGTAAAAAGAGTAAAGACCTCTGAACTGGAACTCAAGGACAGACTGGTCGCCATCCGCAGGGTAACCAAGGTTACCAAGGGTGGTCGTCACTTCCGCTTCGCGGCAATCGTCGTAGTGGGTGACGAGAACGGTGTCGTAGGCTATGGTCTCGGAAAGGCTAACGAAGTTACTTCCGCCATCGCAAAGGGCGTCGAGGATGCCAAGAAGAACCTCGTGAAAGTCCCTGTTATCAACACCACCATCCCTCACGAGCAGGAGTCGAAATTCGGCGGCTCCAAGGTATTTATGAAGCCGGCGGCTCCGGGAACCGGTGTAAAGGCCGGCGGTGCTATGCGTGCAGTGTTCGAGTCTGCGGGCATCCACAACGTGCTCGCCAAGTCCAAGGGCTCTTCGAACCCTCACAACCTCGTGAAGGCCACCATCGCCGCTCTTACGGAGATGAGGGACGCCTATACGGTAGCGGGGCTCCGCGGTGTTCCTATGAGCAAGGTGTTTAACGGATAATAAGGAGGAAGAATTATGGCAAAACTCAGAATTACCCAAGTTGTCAGCAAAAACGGAGAGACTGCACGTCAGATTGCAAATCTCCGCTGCCTCGGTATCCGCAGGATGCATCAGACGGTGGAAGTCGAGAAGAACCCGGTTTCGCTCGGTATGCTCGAGAAAGTCCGTCACCTCGTAAAAGTTGAAGAAATAGACTAAGGAAGGAGGAGAGATTATGAAACTTGAAAATCTTGCACCTGCAAAGGGTGCGACCAAGAACAGAAAGAGAGTAGGCCGCGGACAGGGCTCCGGTAGAGGAGGCACTTCCACACGCGGTACCAAGGGTGCCCAGGCCCGTGCCGGCTACGAGCATAAGATCGGCTTCGAAGGTGGCCAGATGCCTATCCAGAGAAGACTTCCTAAGTTCGGCTTCAAGAACCCTACTCGCGTAGAGTACAAGTCTGTAAACGTATCCGCCCTCCAGGCCCTGTCTGAGGCTATCGGAAAGACCGAACTCAATCTCGAGGATCTCAGAAGCGCGGGTCTCGTTTCCAAGAACGAGCTTGTGAAGGTTCTTGCGAAGGGCGAGCTTACCGCTGCGCTCAACGTGACTGCCGACGCATTCTCCAAGTCCGCCGTCGCCAAGATAGAGGCTGCCGGCGGCAAAGCAACTTCCAGCAAATAACAGGCAATGAAGAGATTCATAGATACAATCAAGAACATCTTCAAGATTGAAGAGCTGCGTAAGAGGATCGTCTATACGTTCCTTCTTATTCTGGTGTACAGACTCGGTTGCTTCATCGTGCTTCCGGGTATTGACCCTACGATGCTCGCCAGCCTTCAGGACAAGACTTCAGAGGGTCTGGTAGGCCTCCTGAATATGTTCTCCGGCGGTGCGTTCGGCAATGCTTCGATCTTCGCTCTGGGCGTGATGCCGTACATTTCGGCATCCATCGTAGTCCAGCTGCTCGGCGTTTTCGTCCCTTACTTCAAGAAACTCCAGATGGAGGGCGAAAGCGGCCGCAAGAAGATGAACCAGCTCACCAGATACCTGACCATCGTCATTCTCTGCATCCAGGGACCGGCTTACGTGGCATCCATCCACACCCAGATCCCGGGAGCGGCTTTCGTGGCGGTGAATCAGCTCGGCTGGAGCAACTTCATCTTCAACCTTGTCTCCACCATCATCCTGATGGCCGGCTCTATGTTCGTGATGTGGCTCGGTGAGCGCATCACTGACCGCGGAATCGGAAACGGTATCTCCCTCATCATTATGATCGGTATCGTGGCCCGCTTCCCGTTCGCCATCCTTGCCGAGTGTACTGAGAAGCTCAAGACCACCAACGGCGGTCTCCTTATCCTCATCGTCGAGCTGCTCATCTGGTTCTTCGTGATCATCGCGGCCATCGCCCTCGTGCAGGCTGTGCGCAGAGTCCCGGTGCAGTATGCGAAGAGAGTCGTAGGAAACAGGCAGTATGGCGGCGTAAGGCAGTATATTCCTCTCAAGATTAACGCGGCCGGCGTTATGCCTATCATCTTCGCACAGGCATTGATGCTCTTCCCGCTGCTCTTCTCCCGCTTCGATGCGACCAGAGGTCTTGCCGCCACGCTGAGCAACTATACCGGAGCCTGGTATAACATCCTCTTCGCTTTCTTCGTGTTCATCTTCACGTATTTCTACACTGCCGTCACCGTGAATCCTACTATGATGGCGGAGGAGATGAAGAAGAACGGCGGTTTCATCCCCGGAGTAAAACCAGGAAAGAAGACGGTCGAGTTCCTCGACTCCATTATGTCCAAGGTGACACTTCCGGGCGCATTGTTCCTGGCGCTCATCGCCATCCTGCCGGCTTTCGCCATTATGGCGAACGTGAACAACCAGTTCGCAAGCTTCTTCGGAGGTACATCCCTGCTGATTCTTGTGGGCGTGGTTCTGGACACTCTCCAGCAGGTCGAGAGCTATCTGCTTATGCGTCATTATGACGGTCTTATGAAGACAGGGCGTCTTTCGGGCCGCTCGGGATTGTAGTTCTACGAAATAGAAAAGTAGGGAAATGGTTAAGCCTAAGACAGAAGAAGAAATAGAGCTTTTACGCGAGAATGCCATAATCGTCTCGAAGACGCTGGCGGAAGTCGGTAAGAGAGTCGCCCCGGGTGTGACAACTCTGGAGTTGAACAGGGTGGCTGAGACTTTCATTCGCGATAACGGCGCTGTTCCGAGTTTTCTGGGTTTCGAAGGCTTCCCTGCAGCGCTCTGTATGTCCGTGAACGACGTGGTCGTGCACGGATTCCCTTCAGACTATGTGCTCCGTGAGGGCGACATAGTCTCAGTGGACTGCGGTACATTGTACAAAGGCTATAACGGCGACTCGGCATACACTTTCCCGGTAGGGGAAGTGGATGCCGAAACCCGCAGCCTTCTGGATGTCACCAAGGCTTCACTCTACAAGGGCATCGAGGCCGCTGTGGCGGGTAACAGAACCGGCGACATCGGATACGCGGTGCAGTCGTATGCCGAATCATTCGGGTTCTCCGTGGTCCGCGAACTTGAGGGTCACGGGCTCGGCAAGGAAATGCACGAAGAACCGGGCGTTCCGAA
The DNA here is from genome assembly GCA_030529945.1 of Bacteroidia bacterium. Taxonomy (GTDB): domain Bacteria; phylum Bacteroidota; class Bacteroidia; order Bacteroidales; family UBA932; genus Cryptobacteroides. The sequence goes on from JAUMVX010000001.1 coordinate 33,023, forward strand.
TTACGGACGCAGGGGCAAGGGCACTCACCTCGTCGAGGGAATGGTCATCTGTATTGAGCCGATGATAAATGCGGGGGCTCGAGGCGTGTATCTGGCAAGAAATGGTTGGGCCGTACACACTTCAGACCATCGCAAGTCCGCTCACTACGAGCTTACGGTTGTTGTCCGGAAAGGCAAGGCTGAACAGCTGTCTACCTACGATTTTATCGAGAAAGATGGAACTGTCAATATTTAAAGTAATATTTCAATGTCAAAACAAGTAGCAATAGAACAAGATGGAAAAGTCATCGAGACTCTTCCGAACGCGATGTTCAAAGTCGAGCTTGAGAATGGTCACGTACTCCTCTGCAACATATCCGGCAAGATGAGAATGAACTTTATCCATATCCTTCTGGGCGACAGAGTTAAGGTTGAGATATCACCTTATGATTTGACCAAGGGCCGCATATCTTTCAGATACAAATAAAATTCACCACAATATGAAAGTCAAGACATCCATCAAGAAACGCAGCGAGGATTGCAAGATCGTAAGGCGCAAGGGGCGTCTCTATGTCATCTGCAAGAAGAATCCCAAGTTCAAAATGCGTCAGGGATAATATTCACTTGTATAACAAATTAAGTTACGAATAATTATGGCAAGAATAGCCGGTGTTGATTTACCAAACAACAAGAGAGGAGAGATAGGTCTGACCTATATCTTCGGTATCGGTCGCAGCTCAGCTCAGAAGATTCTTGACGCCTGCGGCATCGACCGCAATGTCAAGGTCGGAGAATGGAACGATGCTCAGATCGCAGCCATCCGTGCGGAAGTGGGTGACCACTACAAGATCGAAGGTGAGCTCCGTTCTTCAGTCCAGATGTCGATCAAGCGCCTTATGGACATAGGCTGCTACAGAGGCATACGTCACCGTAACGGACTCCCTGTACGCGGACAGAGCACCAAGAACAATGCCCGTACGAGAAAGGGTAAGAAGAAGACTGTCGCCAACAAGAAGAAAGCGACCAAATAACACAGATGAATTATGGCAAAGAAAACTACAGCATCCAAGAGAGTTGTCAAGGTTGAAGCTTATGGCGAGGCCCATATTTCATCAACCTTCAACAACGTCATCGTGTCTCTTTCGAACGCGCAGGGTCAGGTCATCAGCTGGTCGTCGGCCGGCAAGTGCGGCTTCCGCGGTTCCAAGAAAAACACTCCGTACGCTGCTCAGATGGCAGCCGAAGACGCTTCCAAGACCGCTTATGATGCAGGTCTCCGTAAAGTGAAAGCTTATGTGAAGGGACCTGGAGCAGGCCGCGAGTCCGCCATCAGAACCATAAACAATGCGGGCATCATAGTGACTGAAATCATCGACGTCACCCCTATGCCTCACAACGGTTGTAGACCGAAAGGCCGTCGTAAAGTCTAACATTTTTAAAATCAGATTACTATGGCAAGATATACTGGTCCTACCACAAAGATCGCCCGTAAGTTCGGCGAGCCTATTTTCGGTGCAGACAAGGATTTCGAGAAGAGAAATTACCCTCCGGGACAGCACGGTCTCGCGGGAAAGCGCAAGAAGCAGAAGGAGTACGGCACCCAGCTTAAGGAAAAGCAGAAAGTCAAGTATATGTACGGTGTTCTCGAGCGTCAGTTCCACAACACCTACGACAAGGCCTGCCGTATGCCCGGCCAGAAAGGTGAGAACCTTCTCTTCCTTCTTGAGTCCAGACTCGACAATATCGTCTATCGTCTCGGCATAGCTCCTACCAGAGCGGCTGCGCGCCAGCTCGTCTCCCACCACCACATCACCCTTAACGGTGTCGTATGCAACATCCCTTCGGCACAGGTGAAGCCGGGTGACGCAGTGGCGGTAAGAGAGCGTTCCAAGAGCCTTGAGGTTATCCAGAACAGCGTCGGCAACGCCACACGCTACGCGTGGCTCGAGTTCGATGCCGCCACCCTCACGGGCAAGTATCTCAATGTCCCTCAGAGAGCCGAGATTCCTGAGAACATAAATGAGCAGCTCATCGTTGACCTCTACTCGAAATAAAATTTAACATCCTGAATATTTATGGCAATCTTAGCATTTCAAAAACCGGATAAGGTCATTATGCTCGAGGGCACCGAGACCGTAGGCCGTTTCGAATTCCGCCCGCTTGAGCCGGGATACGGACAGACCATCGGCAACGCTCTTCGCCGCATACTTCTGGCCTCTCTGGAAGGCTTTGCTATCAGTCAGATAAAAATCTCGGGAGTCGACCACGAATTCGACACGATCTCCGGCGTGATCGAGGGTATGCAGGACATCATCCTGAACCTCAAGCAGGTAAGATTCAAAAGAATGGTCGATACCACGGATTCAGAGGTAGCAAACATCACGATAAGCGGCAAACAGGAGTTTACCGCCGGGGATATTTCCAACGGATTGTCTTCATTCAAGGTGTTGAATCCGGACCTGCACATCTGCTCGCTTGAGCCGTCAGTGAAACTCGAAATCTCTCTCACCGTCACAAAGGGACGCGGCTTCGTTCCTTCAGAGGAAAGCCGTGACGAGAACGCTCCGATAGGCACCATCGCCATCGATGCCATCTACACCCCTATCCGCAAGGTGAACTGGACTGTGGAGAACTGGCGCGTCGAGCAGAAGACCGACTACGAGAAACTGAACCTCGAGATAGAAACCGACGGTTCCGTTTCCCCGGATGCCGCTCTGCAGGATGCCGCGAATATCCTTATCTACCATTTCAGGCTTTTCACGGACGACAAGAAGCTCTCTCTCGAGAGTGCAGTGGAGTCCGAGTCCAAGGAACTTGACGAGGAGAGTCTCAGAATGAGACATCTGCTTCTCACCAAGCTTTCCGATATGGGCCTTTCTGTCAGGGCGTTCAACTGCCTCAAGGCTGCCGACATCGATACTTTCGCCGATCTGGTTTCCTATTCCAGAAGCGAACTTATGAAGTTCCGCAACTTCGGCCGCAAGTCCCTGAATGAGATAGACCTTCTCGTGGACAAGATGAAGCTTACATTCGGAATGGATGTATCCAAGTACAATATTGAAGTAAAGAAAAAGCAAGTATAAAAATGAGGCACAATAAAGCAATCAACCATCTTGGTCGCAAGAGCGCTCACCGCAAGGCCCTCCTTTCGAATATGGCCTCTTCCCTTATTCTTGAGAAGAGAATCACTACCACGGTAGCAAAGGCAAAGGCACTCAAGTGCTATGTGGAGCCGCTCATCACAAAGTCCAAAGACGATTCGACCCACTCCCGCCGCGTAGTGTTCAGCTACCTGAAGAGCAAGGAGGCCGTTTCAGAACTTTTCCGCAATGTCGCACCTAAGATCGCTGACCGTCCGGGCGGATACACACGTGTTCTTCACGTGGGATTCCGTCAGGGAGATGCGGCGGAGATGGCTCTCATCGAGCTGGTGGACTTCAACGAGGCAGCCGCAGCTGATGTAAAGGCCGCCAGAAAGACCACCCGCAGAAGCCGCGCCAAAAAGGCTGAAGAGACCGTCGCCGCTGAGGCGGAGGCTCCGAAGGCTGAATAAGGCACGGACCCCGGATATGAAAGAGGATTGTAAATTTTTTTTACAATCCTCTTTTTTTATAGTATTTATTCATATATTTGCAGCCTTAAACGATTTATCAAGATTTTTTTATTAAACCTATGAACTTACTTTTCTATCTGGTGCCTGCCGCTTCCGTGATAGCGCTCTTCTTCGCAGCCTGGTTCTATCGTCAGATGCGCAAAGAGGATGAGGGCACACCCACTATGAGACAGATCGCACAGTACGTGCGCGAGGGCGCGATGGCTTACCTTAAACAGCAGTACAAGGTAGTCACCATCGTATTCGTGATTCTTGCCGTTTTCTTTGCCGTTCTGGCATACGGCTTCGACGTGCAGAATCCCTGGGTGCCGTTCGCTTTCCTGACCGGAGGATTCTTCTCCGGCCTCGCCGGCTTCATCGGGATGAAGACCGCCACTTACGCGTCCGGCCGTACGGCCAATGCAGCCCGCCGCTCCCTGAACGCCGGTCTCAAGATCGCCTTCCGTTCCGGAGCCGTGATGGGTCTGACGGTAGTCGGACTCGGCCTTCTGGACATCTCGCTCTGGTTCATACTTCTGCGCATCTTCGAGGGCACTGACGCCCAGGCTCTTGTGGTCATCACCACTACGATGCTGACATTCGGTATGGGAGCTTCCACACAGGCCCTGTTCGCCCGTGTGGGCGGCGGCATCTATACCAAGGCCGCCGATGTGGGAGCGGACATCGTGGGCAAGGTCGAGAGCGACCTCCCGGAGGACGATCCGCGCAACCCCGCCACCATCGCGGACTATGTGTGTGACAATGTGGGTGATGTGGCCGGTATGGGCGCAGACCTCTACGAGTCCTACTGCGGCTCCATCCTTTCCACGATGGCCCTCGGCGCTTCCGCATTCTTTCTGGAGGGGGAGGCGATGCAGATGAAGGCGATTCTCGCCCCGATGCTCATCGCCGCATTCGGTGTCATTCTCTCCGTAGTGAGCATCTTCACCGTGCGTACCAGAGAAGGCGCCGGAATGGCCCAACTGCTGAAATCGATGAGCGTGGGCACCAACTGCGCCGCCATCCTGAGCGGTGTGGCCACATTCTTCGTGCTCTATATCCTCGGTTTCGACAACTGGTGGCAGCTCTCGCTTTCCGTAGTGGCGGGCCTTGCGGCCGGAGTCGTAATCGGCAAAGCCACGGAATATTACACCTCGCACTCCTACACTCCGACACAGAAATTGGCCGAGGCGTCGAAGACGGGTCCGGCCACTGTAATCATAAACGGTGTCGGCCTCGGAATGGTGTCCACTGCGATTCCGGTCATTGCTATCGTGGCCGCGATTATCGTGGCTTACCTCTGCGCGATTAACTTCGATACCGCGAATATGCTCAGCGCCGCGAATCTCTCGCGCGGTCTTTACGGTGTGGCTATCGCCGCTGTCGGAATGCTGAGCACCCTCGGTATCACGCTTGCCACGGACGCTTACGGCCCTATCGCCGACAATGCCGGAGGCAATGCGCAGATGTCCGAGCTTGAGCCGGAGGTCCGCGAGCGCACGGACGTTCTCGACGCTCTCGGGAATACCACTGCGGCTACCGGCAAGGGATTCGCGATAGGCTCGGCGGCTCTCACGGCATTGGCCCTTCTGGCCTCGTACATAGAGGAGATAAAGATCGCTCTCGCCCGCACGGGCGCGATGATCGACGGCATTTCTGGTAAGGTCGAGGCTGCATCCGCGAGCATACTTGACGTGCTGAACAATTTCAACGTCTCCCTTATGAACCCTACCGTGCTCGCGGGCGTGTTCATCGGTTCGATGATGGCCTTCCTCTTCTGCGGTCTTACTATGAATGCAGTCGGCCGCGCCGCGTCCAAGATGGTGGTCGAAGTCCGCAGACAGTTCCGCGAAATCAAGGGTATCCTTACCGGCGAGGGGACTCCGGACTACAAGCGCTGTGTGGAGATATCCACCAAGGCGGCGCAGCACGAGATGCTCCTTCCGGCCCTCATTGCCATCATAGTCCCTGTCCTTACGGGGATTCTGCTCGGAGTCGCGGGAGTGCTCGGACTTCTCATCGGAGGACTCGGCTCCGGTTTCGTTCTGGCGGTATTTATGTCGAATTCCGGCGGAGCCTGGGATAACGCGAAGAAGTATATAGAGGAGGGGCATCACGGCGGCAAGAATTCCGATGCTCACCACGCCACAGTCGTGGGCGACACCGTAGGCGATCCTTTCAAGGATACTTCGGGTCCGTCGCTGAACATCCTCATTAAGCTTATGAGTATGGTTTCCATCGTGATGGCCGGTCTGACCGTGGGATTCCACCTGCTTTAAAAGAAAAATAACTTGCCGCATTTCCGGCAAGTTATTTTTTTATGACCGTCCTCCCCGTTGAGGAATACGGATGACGGAAAGTTTAAAATATTTTAAACTTTAAGTATAAGGATTGATTAAAATGATTAATTTTGTACTTTAGGAATCATTTAAGTGAAAAGGGACTTGATATGAAGAAGATAACGATTAAAGATGTCGCACGGGAGGCAGGCGTATCTGTAACTCTCGTCTCGTTCGTTATGAACGCCAAGAAGGGTCCGGACGGACGCCTTGACTGCCCGGTAAATGCAGAAACCGCAAAACGGGTCCTCAGCGTGGCCAGAAAACTCGGTTACAGGAGGAATGTGGCCGCCGCGTCTCTCAGAAGCGGACGCTCGAACACCATCGCGGTAATTCCTACTGACATTTCGAACAAGTTCTTCGCCGGTATCTCCCGCTACATCGAGGACAAGGCTTACGCTTACGGCTACACCGTCCTCTTCGGCAGTTCGGACGAGAGCGCCCAGAGACTGGATTCCGTTATGGATACGGTTCTCGCCTACAATATCGACGGCATTATCGTGGCTCCTGTGGCCGGCGGCGAGTCCGCCATACAGAAAGCCATCGACCTTAATGTTCCGGTGGTGCTTCTGGACCGCGACATCGAGTCGATGGACGCCGCCGGGAAGGTGCTGCTGAACGATGTCGAGGCCGGCCGTATGGCTACCGGGCTTCTGCTCGAAAACGGCTGCAGAAGCATCGAAATGGTTTCCTATAAACTCGACATATCCAGCCTTCAGGAGCGTGAAGAAGGCTATAGACAGACTATGAAAGAGAAGGGCCTTGAGGCGAAGGTTCACTACACCGACTACACGAATGCGGAGAACGACCTTCTGGACATCATCAAGGACGTGGTAAGTCGGGGAGTGGACGGGCTGTTCATCCCTACTTATTCCCTTTCCGCCTGGGCTATGTCGGCGATGAAGAAGCTGAATGTGGTTTCTCCTGACGACCTGGCACTCGTGGCTTTCGATGAAAGTGATGTTTATAATCTTTATTCCACGACAGTAGCCCATATCGTGCAGCCTCTGAAAGAGCTCGGCGAAAAGTCGGTGGACCTGCTCCACGCGATGATCGAGAACCTGCCTTGTCAGAAGACGGTCATTCTTAACCCTACACTGGTAGAGGGCGGCTCCGCGGTGAAGAAAAAATAAATTCCCCGATGAAACATTTTACCGTACCTAAGGATGGTGGCCTTCTGGAAGAGAATATTCCGGAAGGCATTCTTCACAGTTTCGAAAAGATCCCGACGGAAATCTATGACGATTCCACGCCTGCAAGCAAGGCTATAGCCGAGATCATCATCAAGGCCATTTCAGAGTTCGACTGCGCGAAAGAAGGTCGCAACTTCAAGCTTGGCCTTTCGACGGGCATCACGCCCGTATCCCTCTACAAGGTCCTCAGCAAACGCTGCCGGGAAGGAAGAGTCTCCTTCCGGAATGTGGACATCTTCTCCATCGATGAGTATTGCCAGGTGGCTTCTTCGGATCTGCAGAGCCGCAACACGAAACTGCACTCCGAACTTCTGGACAATATCGACATCGCCCCCGAGAATATCCACACCCCGGACGGGATGGTTCCACAGGACAGGATTACCGAGTATTGCGCCGAATTCGACCGTCAGGCAAGCGGCCTCGACCTCATCGTCATCGGCGTGGGAGAAGGCGGACAAGTAGGCTTCAACGAAGCCGGAGCCACTCCGACCTGCCGCACCCGCACGGTCCTTCTGCCTTACAAGTCCCGCAAGCGCCAGACCCGCAACTTCAAAGGTGACATCAAGAATACGCCTCACGCCGCCATTACCATAGGCATAGCCACGATTCTCTCCGCCAAGCGCATCATTCTGATGGCCTGGGGTGAGGACAAGGCCCAGGCGGTCAAGGATGTGGCGGAGGGGAAGCCGGTTTCCTCCTGCCCGGCATCATTCCTTCAGGCGCACGGCAACATCACCCTCTTCACCGACGAGACGGGCGGAAGCCTGCTCGCGAGAGTGGTCTCCCCGTGGATGATAGGCCCTTGCGAGTGGACTCCGAAATTCGTGCGCAAGGCGGTGATATGGCTTTGCCAGACCGTGAACAAGCCTATCCTCAAGCTCACGGAGAACGATTATCTTCAGAATTCTCTCGAGGAGCTCCTCGACCGTTTCGGGCCGTATGACAAGATAAACATCGACGTGTTCAATGATCTCCAGCACACCATCACCGGATGGCCGGGCGGAAAGCCCGATGCGGATGACTCCACACGTCCGGTACCTTCCGCGCCGTTCCCGAAGAGAGTCCTCATCTTCTCTCCTCATCCTGATGACGACGTGATATCAATGGGCGGCACGTTCATCCGCCTCACCCATCAGGGTCACGATGTGCACGTGGCGTACGAGACTTCGGGAAATGTCGCCGTCCACGACGACGTGGTGCTCCAGCATATGGATGCCGCCCGCCAGCTGGGCTTCGGAGACCGCTTCGACGAGGTGAAGAAGCTGATAGAGAGCAAGCGTCCGGGCGAGCCCGAGCCGCGCGAGCTGCTCGATATCAAGGCGGCCATCCGCCGCAGCGAGGCTCGGGCTGCAGACCGTTCGTTCGGCCTCAATGACGAGACGAATGTCCACTTCCTGAACCTGCCGTTCTATGAGTCCGGCGGCATAAAGAAGCTTCCGCGCACTCAGGCGGACGTGGACATCATCAAGGCTCTGATGCAGAAGCTGAAACCTCATATGATGTTTATGGCAGGTGACCTTGCCGACCCTCACGGAACCCACAGAGTCTGCACCGAGGCGGCTCTGGACGCTCTGCAGCAGCTGAAGGACGAGGGCGAGCAGTGGGCGAAGGACTGTATGGTATGGCTCTATCGCGGAGCCTGGATGGAGTGGGAACTCGGCCGTGTGGATATGGCGGTTCCGCTCAGTCCGGACGAGGTCGTGGAGAAACGCCACGCCATCTACAGGCATCTTTCCCAGAAGGACATCGTACCGTTCCCGGGCGATGACCCTCGCGAGTTCTGGCAGCGTGCGGAAGACCGTACGAGCAGCACCGCCCGCCAGTACGACGCGCTCGGAATGGCCGAGTACCAGGCGATAGAGGTATTCCTCAGACTTTATTGAAACGAACCGAATACAGAATTGGCCGGCCGGGAAAAACCCGGCCGGCCAATCTTCATTTCACTCTGCGCGCGCCGCCTATCTGTTCCTGATGAGGACTTCTCCGCTCGGCGACGCGTCGACTTCGATGGTGGAGTCCTTGCGGATGCCGCCTTCGAGCACCGCCTTGGCGAGCTTGTTCACCAGCTCTCTCTGAATCAGCCTCTTGACAGGTCTTGCTCCGAAGTCGGGATCGTAGCCGTTCTCCGTCATAAGGTCTTCGAAGGCTTTGGTGTATGTCAGTTCCACGCCGTCCTCGGAGAGCTTGTTCTGAAGCTGCGTCATCTGGATGCGGACTATCTGACGGATGTCGTCCCTGCTGAGCGAATCGAACACGATGATCTCGTCGATACGGTTGAGGAACTCCGGTCTCATCCTCGTGGCAAGATCCTCCTTCTTCAGGTTAGATGTCATAATGAGGATAGTGTTCTTGAAGTCCACGGTGCGTCCTTTGTTGTCCGTAAGACGGCCGTCGTCAAGGACTTGCAGCAGGACATTGAATACGTCCGGATGCGCTTTCTCTATCTCGTCCAGCAGGATTACCGAATAAGGCTTGCGCCTTACGGCTTCGGTCAGCTGACCGCCCTCGTCATATCCCACATATCCCGGAGGAGCGCCGACAAGACGGCTCACGGTATGCCGCTCCTGATACTCGCTCATATCGATGCGGGTGATCATAGCCTCGTCGTTGAAGAGGAATTCGGCCAGAGCCTTGGCGAGTTCGGTCTTGCCCACGCCGGTCGTTCCCAGGAAAAGGAAGGAACCGATAGGACGCTTCTCGTTGGAGAGTCCTGCACGTGAACGTCTTACGGCATCGGAAACGGCGCAGATGGCCTTGTCCTGGCCTACCACTCTCTTGTGCAGCTCCGTCTCCATCCTCAGGAGTTTCTCCTTTTCGCTCTCCAGCATCCTGTTTACAGGAATGCCTGTCCAGCGGGCCACCACCTCCGCGATATCCTCCGGAGTAACGGCTTCGGTGATGATAGGGTCTTTTATCGCCGCCTGCTTCCCGCCCAGCTCATCGATGTGTTTCTGAAGAGCCGCGATCTTGCCGTAGCGCAGCTCAGCCACCTTGCCGTAGTCGCCGCCGCGTTCCGCTATGGCCGCCTGGTTCTTCAGGTCTTCCATCTGCTGCCGAGAACTCTGAAGGTCGGAGAGGATGCCCTTCTCTTCGTTCCAGCGTCCGGTGAGCTCCGTCCGCTTGGCCTCCAGCTCCTTCAGCTCCTCGTTTATCTTGTCCATCTTAAGGGACACGCCCTCGCGCTTGATGGCCTCCTTCTCGATTTCGAGCTGACGGATGCGGGAATTCAGGTCATCTATAGGTTCCGGCACCGAATTCATCTCCAGACGCAGTTTCGAAGCGGCCTCATCGACCAGGTCGATGGCCTTGTCCGGCAGGAAACGGTTGTTTATGTAGCGGTGGGACAGGTTTACCGCAGCGATGAGCGCGTCGTCCTCTATCTTCACGTGATGATGGTTCTCGTACTTCTCCTTCAGACCGCGAAGAATCGCGATGCTCTCTGCGGGAGTCGGTTCGTCCACCATCACCATCTGGAAACGTCTTTCGAGAGCCTTGTCCGTCTCGAAGTATTTCTGGTACTCGTCCAGCGTGGTCGAGCCGATGGTGCGCAGCTCGCCCCGCGCCAGTGCCGGCTTCAGGATGTTCGACGCGTCCATAGCGCCGCTCGAACGCCCCGCGCCCACCAGAGTATGAATCTCGTCTATGAACAGGATTATCTCCCCGTCGCTGTCGACGACCTCCTTCACTACGCCCTTGAGCCTCTCTTCGAACTCGCCCTGATATTTCGCACCCGCGATGAGCGCTCCCATATCCAGAGAATAGACCTTGCGGTTCTTGAGGTTCTCCGGCACATTGCCGTCCACTATTTTAGCGGCTATGCCCTCCGAGATGGCGGTCTTGCCCACACCCGGCTCACCGACCAGTATAGGGTTGTTCTTCGTCCTTCTCGAAAGAATCTGCAGCACACGCCTTATCTCCTCATCGCGGCCGATGACCGGGTCAAGTTTGCCGCGTGCGGCCAGATCGTTCAGATTGATGGCGTATTTGCTTAAAAAATTGTAGTTTTCCATATTATCCATAAAAAAATCGTCCGCCTCTTGTGAGGCAGACGATTACGGGTCAAATAGTATTCCAAGTCCGGGATACTGACAATCTGTCAGCCTCTCCCGCTGTGCGGACTACTCGGTAGGAGACTCGGACTCTATAGGAGCGGTAGGGAACTCCGGCTGCTGCTGTGTAGCCACGTTCTCGATCCGGTCGGTGACGTCAATGCTGGAACTTGTGGAGCCTGTGGTGAAGGAAGCCACGACTGAAAGCACGAAGATGAAAACGACGAGAACCCAGGTGGTCTTCTCGAGAATGTCAGCGGTCTGACGTACGCCGAAAGTCTGGTTGCCGGCGACGAAGTTGCTGGCGAGACCCTGGCCCTTGCCGTTCTGGAGCAGCACCACGATGGTGAGCAGAACGGCCGCGATGAGGATGAACACGACCAGGATGATAAACAATACATTCATATCTTTAACTTTTTAATTATCTGTGATATTGCCCAATTTTTCAATTTGGGCTGCAAAGTAAGTATTTTTTTCCGGATAACGCAAGATAAGTTTCGAATAAATATATCTTGCCTGTTCAAAATAGCCCTGCTCCGAATAGATGCGTGCGATCGGCTCTGTGCAGAAATCATCCAGAATCTCCAGTTCCGCCGCAACATCCTCCTTCCCGGCGGCGGCCTTGGCCGCGAAACTCGAGAAGATCCTGTCGTCCTCGCGCCTTACCCTGTCATAATCGTTCTGCGAGAAGAAATCCCCTCCCGCCGCACGGACCTTGCGCTGAGGGGCGCTGTAGGACTGGAGCAGCGAGGAGACCTCATCGTCAGACCAGCGTTTCTCCCCGCCTGAGCGGGCGATAGCCGCGACCTTCCTGCGCGATGCGATATGCAGCGCGGCCCGTGCGAAATCCTCTTCGCCCCAGCGCCCCGCCATCCTGACGCAGAGTTCCATCTGCGCCGCACCGAACCAGGGATAGAGATTCACCACCTCCATCAGTTCATCCGCAGTCAGTCTGGATATGTCCGGAGTCTCTACCATTGTGCCACTGTAGCGTTGAAGATGTCGTCTATGAGTTTCGTGATGATCTCCTCGCACAGGGAAGATTCCACGGCGTCGAGCGAGAGAGTGGAGTCATAATCCTCATAGGCGGAGAAACTCTTGTTCTCGAAATTGTCCTCCGGATGCTTGCGGTTCTCGAATGTCACCTTTACCGTAATCGTGAGACGGTTCTGCGCGGCGACTTCGTCCGCAGTCACGGCCGTGGCCTTCACGTCGTAGCCCGTGACTTCGCCGCTGATTTCCAGATCGCCGTCCAGATCCACCTGCTCCAGCGACGTCATCTTGCGGAACTGCGTGCGCAGCGCCTCCGTCAGATCGTTGCTCAGCGAAGGGTTCACCCGCAAGGCCTTGTACTCGAAAAAGTCGATCGTGATGCTCTTCACGTCCGACTGAATCGAAGTGCCGGCGAAGGAGTATATCCCGCAGGCGCTCACGAGGGCCGCCGCAGCGGCCAATACGAATGCGATAGCGCTTCCTTTCATTTCCTGCTGTTGCTTTTCGACAGCTTTCTGTAGAGAGTCCTCTCGGAGATTCCGAGCTCCTCCGCAGCCAGCTTACGGTTTCCGTTATGTTTTTCCAGAGCCTTGAGTATCAGCTCCTCGCTTATCTTGTGGAGTGACAGGCTGTCCGGCACGGAAATCTCCCGCAACTCGTGTGGCTTATCCGTATCAGCGAAATCCGGTTTCTCCGTTCCCGTCCGGAACTCTCCGGAATCCTGCCATTCGGCCTCAAGCACATCCTCGGCGTCATCTGGGGCCGACTGCGGCGCCGGAAGGCTCCGCTGCTGTGCGCCGTGCCCATAGACTATGGCTTTCAGCGCGTCCACATCCCGTTTCAGGTCCAGAATGGCCTTATATACCATCTTCTTCTCGTCCTCATCGAAAGCGGCCTGCCGGTCCACGGTGGCGGGAAGGGTGGTCTCCGCTTCTTTCGGCATATAACCGGAAAGGGTCTCCGCGTCTATCTCGCAGCGCTCGGCGTGCGGGGACAGCTTCGCGGATTCCATCGCGGACACGGTCTCGGCGATGTTCTTGAGCTGGCGGACATTGCCGGGCCAGCGGTAGTTCCGCAGCAGGGCGATGGCTTCGTGCGTGAGGGAAATCCTGCAGACGCGGTTCCTTTCGGAAAAGTCGGCGGAGAATTTCCGGAACAGCAGATAGATGTCGTCCTTGCGCTCCCGCAGGGCCGGCATAGTGATCTGCATCGCGTTTATGCGGTAATACAGATCCTCGCGGAATTTTCCGCGCGCGACAGCGTTGAGGAGGTTGACATTGGTCGCGGCTATGACGCGGACATCGGTCTTCTCGACCTTCGAGGACCCGACTTTTATGAACTCGCCGTCCTGCAGCACGCGCAGCAGCATCGACTGGGTCTCTTTCGGCAGCTCGCCGATCTCGTCGAGGAAGATGGTTCCGCCGTCCGCCTCTTCGAAATACCCCTTGCGCTCTCCGACGGCCCCCGTGAACGCGCCCTTCTCGTGTCCGAAAAGCTCGGCGTTAATCGTGCCCTCGGGAATCGCTCCGCAGTTCACCGCCAGGAACTTGCCGTTGCGTCTGGCGCTGTTCTGGTGTATTATGCGCGGGATGTTCTCCTTTCCCACGCCGCTCTCGCCCAGAACCAGAACGGTCAGATCCGTGGGCGCGATGGCCACGGCCATCTCGATGGCCCTGTTCAGTGCGGGGTCGTTTCCTACTATGTCGTAGCGGTTTTTTATCCGCTGAAGTTCCTGGCTGTCCATAATGAATATACCTTCCGGGTGCACAAAGTTACGAATTAGCTTCAAATAATCAGCCCCGGGATAGGTAAAAATGAGAAATATGATTAACTTTGCGTGTTATTGTGCGAATTGGGCAATATTGATAACTACTTTAATATAAAAGGTATGAAAAAATCTTTTAAACTTTTGGCTGCCGCCCTCATCGGCCTCGCAGCCGTATCCTGCTCTTCAGCTGAGAAGATGGCAGAGCTGGCGGATAATGTTAAAGTCACCTGCAACCCTGAGGTTCTCGAGGTTGTGGCGGGCAACATCGACGCTACCCTTACAGTTACCTACCCTGACGGGTACTTCAACCCTAAGGCTATCCTCGAAGTGACCCCTGTTCTCGTTTATGAAGGCGGAGAGGCCGCTATGGCTCCTTTCAAGTATCAGGGCGAGAAGGTTAAGGATAACTACAAAGTCGTATCTTCCGACGGCGGTACCGTTACCGAGAAAGTACACTTCACTTATGTTCCGGGAATGGAGAAGGCTTACCTCGAGCTCAGAGGTGTCGCATCCATCAAGAACAAGAGCGTCAATCTTCCGGTGAAGAAGGTTGCCGACGGATGCAACACCACCTATATGCTCGTGAAGAGGACAGGCTTCGTTTCCTATAAGGCTGACAGCTACCAGGAGGTTATCCCTCAGACAGCGGAGGGCCAGATTCTCTATACCATAAACTCTTCCGATGTACGCGGCAGCCAGATCAAGGGCGCTTCCGTAAAGGATTTCCAGAAAGCTCTCGACGAGATTAAGGCTAACGAGCGCAAGACTCTGAAGGGCACCGAGGTAGTGGCTTACGCTTCTCCGGACGGCCCTGAGGCTTCTAACAACAAGCTCTCCGACCGTCGCGCCGCTTCCGCCCAGAAGGCTTGGGGCAAAGTCGTGAAGGGTCACGAGGCTTCCGATCCTGAGGTCAAGAGCGTAGGTGAGGACTGGGAAGGCTTCAAGTCCCTCGTGAGCGAGTCGAACATCGCTGACAAGGATCTCATCCTCCGTGTTCTCTCTATGTACAGCGATCCTGCTGTCCGCGAGAGCGAGATCAAGAATATGTCCGAAGTTTACAAGGAGCTCAAGGGCGGCATTCTTCCTGAACTCCGCCGTGCACGCTTCATCGCCAACGTAGAGTATCAGAACTACACCAAGGACGAGCTTATGAAGCTCATCGAGGAGAACATCGACGTTCTCGACGAGGAGGCTCTTCTCCGTGCCGCTTCTCTCGTGAGCACCGACAAGAAGGTGGACATCTACAAGAAGGCCATCAGCAAGTATGACAGCGATCGCGCGAAGTTCAACCTCGCCGTAGCATATTTCAACCTCGGCAAGGATGCCGATGCCGCTTCCGCCGCCGCCAAGTGCGCCAAGGATGCTGACCTCGAGAACCTTCTCGGTGTGCTCGCCCTCCGCAAGGACGACATCAAGACCGCCGCGAAGCATTTCGCCGCTTCGGGCAACGAGGACTCCGTGAAGAATATGGGTGTAGTGGACATCCTCAACGGCAACTACGCCAAGGCCGCTTCCGAGCTGGCTAATGTCAGCGGCTGCTGCCATAACACGGTTCTCGCTTACATCCTGAACGGCCAGATCGACAAGGCCGCCGCTTCCGCGAAGTGCGGTGACGCTCCGGTACAGTATCTGCGCGCCATCATAGCGGCCCGTCAGGGAAAGACAGCCGATGTGAAGAAATATCTCGCGAAGACTAACGACAAGTTCAAGGCCCGCGCCGCCAAGGATGTGGAATTCGCCGGCATCGACCTGTAGTGTAACGCTCGTCAGAGCTTGATAATCAGAGGGAAACCCAGAAATACGGGTTTCCCTCTATTGTATATTATAAAAAAACTGCTTATATTTGCAGCCCCAAAATTTTGGGGTAAAAACATAAATTACAGTTTAACAATTATTTATGCCAACAATTCAACAGTTAGTTCGCAAAGGACGCGAGGTTATCGAGGTTAAATCGAAATCTCGTGCGTTGGATGCTTGTCCTCAGAAGAGGGGCGTATGTCTGCGCGTGTATACCACCACGCCTAAAAAGCCTAATTCCGCTATGCGTAAGGTGGCCCGTGTACGTCTCTCGAATGCTAAAGAGGTCAACGCATACATCCCTGGCGAGGGACACAACCTCCAGGAGCACTCCATCGTGCTCGTTCGCGGCGGTCGTGTAAAGGACCTTCCAGGTGTACGTTACCACATCCTTAGAGGAGCTTTGGATACAGCCGGCGTAGAAGGCAGGACTCAGTCCCGTTCCCTCTATGGCGCCAAGAGGCCAAAGAAATCTAAGAAGTAATTTTCATTATTTTTTTCACTCACTTTAATTTTTTTTCAAATGAGAAAAGCGAAGCCTAAGAAGAGGATTCTACTTCCTGATCCGAAGTTTCACGACATCGAGGTGACCCGTTTCGTGAATAACCTTATGCTGCAGGGGAAGAAGAGTATCGCGTATTCTATTTTTTACGATGCCATCGATTTGGTAGGCGAGAAGATGAAAGATTCTGACAAGGCTCCTCTAGATATTTGGAAGAAAGCACTCGAGAACGTAACTCCTCAGATCGAGGTCAAGTCACGTCGTATCGGCGGTGCAAACTTCCAGGTGCCTACGGAGTTGAGACCGGAGAGGAAAGTCTCCCTCTCTATGAAGAATATGATTCAGTTCGCACGTAAGCGTTCCGGTCACTCCATGGCAGAAAAACTCTGTGCCGAGATCGTAGCCGCTTATAACAACGAAGGTGGTGCATATAAGAGAAAAGAGGATATGCACAGAATGGCCGAGGCTAACAAGGCCTTTGCCCACTTCCGTTTCTAATCTTGTATTTGAATGGCTCAAAGAGATCTTAAATACACAAGAAACATCGGCATCATGGCCCACATCGATGCCGGCAAGACCACCACGTCTGAACGAATCCTTTACTATACAGGAAAGACACACAAACTCGGCGAAGTTCACGACGGAGCCGCCACTATGGACTGGATGGTGCAGGAGCAGGAGAGAGGTATCACCATCACTTCTGCCGCCACTACGGCATTCTGGCACTATGGCGGGAAGGTATATCAGATAAATCTGATCGACACTCCGGGCCACGTGGATTTCACCGTCGAAGTGGAGCGTTCCCTTCGTGTACTGGACGGCACCATAGCCACATTCTGCGCTGTGGGCCGTGTGCAGCCTCAGTCTGAGACCGTATGGCGTCAGGCTGACAAATACGGAGTCCCTAAGATTGCTTACGTAAACAAGATGGACCGCGTGGGAGCAGACTTCCTCGCCGTCGTCGAAGAGATAAAGACCAAGCTTGGGGCCAAGGCTGTGCCCGTATGCCTCCCTATCGGGGCTGAGGACCGTTTCGAAGGAATCGTCGACCTTTTATCGAAAAAAGCCATCTATTATGATTCCGGTGACGAGCTCGTGAACTATGTCGTGAAGGACATCCCCGCCGATATGGAAGATGAGGTCACCACCTGGAGGGAAAATCTCCTCGAGGCTGCCGCCGAGTGCGACGAGGCCGTTATGGAGAAGTACTTCGAGGACCCGGAATCCGTTACCGAGGACGAAATCATAGCCGCTCTCAGGAAAGGGACCATCTCTATGCAGATAGTTCCCGCCTGCTGCGGTTCTTCATTCAAGAACAAAGGCGTCCAGTTCCTTCTGGACTGCGTGATGCGTTATCTCCCTTCCCCTCTCGACAAGGGTTCCGTCACCGGAACCAATCCCAAGACGGGGGACAAGGTGGAGCGCAAGCCTTCCGCGTCCGAGCCTTTCTGCGCTCTGGTGTTCAAGATCGCCACAGACCCGTTTGTGGGCCGTCTGGCGTTCCTCAGAGCGTATTCCGGGCATCTGGATGCCGGTTCCTATGTTCTGAATGTCCGCTCGGGAAAGAAAGAGAGAGTGGCGCGCCTGTATCAGATGCACTCGAACCACCAGAACCCTATCGAGTTCGTGGAGGCGGGAGACATCTGCGCGGCCGTCGGTTTCAAGGACCTCCGCACCGGTGACACGGTGTGCAGTGAGGACCATCAGATCGCTCTCGAGTCTATGGAGTTCCCGGATCCGGTTATCGGAATCGCGGTGGAGCCGAAGACCCAGCAGGATCTCGACAAACTTGGAATCGCTCTCGGGAAACTTGCCGAGGAAGACCCGACCTTCACGGTCAAGTCAGACTCGCAGACCGGCCAGACCGTCATCAGCGGTATGGGCGAGCTGCATCTGGACATCATCGTGGACCGTCTACGCCGTGAATTCGGCGTGGAGATTAACCAGGGCGCCCCTCAGGTAAACTACAAGGAAGCCATCACAGCCACCGTCCAGCACCGCGAGGTGTTCAAGAAACAGACCGGCGGCCGTGGAAAGTTTGCGGACATCATCGTGGAGATAGGTCCTGCGGACGAGGGTGTAATAGGGCTTCAGTTCGATAATCAGGTCAAAGGTGGCAATATTCCTAAGGAGTTCATTCCTTGTGTACAGAAAGGTTTCGAAACGGCTATGTCGAACGGTGTTCTGGCAGGCTACGAAATGCAGTCTATGAAAGTCACTCTTCTGGACGGATCGTTCCATCCGGTGGATTCCGACCAGCTGTCATTCGAGCTTGCGGCCAGAATGGCTTTCAGACACGCTTGCCCTAAGTGCAAGCCGGTGCTTCTGGAGCCGATTATGGATCTCGAGGTAGTCACTCCGGAAGACTATATGGGTGACATAGTGGGAGATATAAACCGCCGTCGCGGTCAGATTTCCGCTATGGACTCCACTGCTACCGGGGCTCGCGTCATAAAGGCCTTCGTTCCACTTTCGGAACAGTTCGGCTATGTGACGGTCCTCAGAACCCTTTCGTCCGGCCGGGCCACAAGTACTATGAGTTTCGACCACTACGCCGAAGTGCCTCCTGCATTCGCAAAGGGCATTATCGAGAAGAGTGGCTACAAGTTGTCATCAGATGATGAGTAATGATTATTAAAAAAGAAAGCAGATATGAGTCAGAAAATCAGAATTAAGCTCAAATCCTTCGATCATATGCTCGTAGACAAGTCAGCTGCAAAGATCGTCGACACGGTGAAGGCTACAAACGCCAAGGTAAACGGACCTATTCCGCTTCCTACGAACAAGAAAATCTTCACTGTAAACCGCTCCACCTTCGTAAACAAGAAGGCTCGCGAGCAGTTCGAACTCGACTCTTACCGCAGGCTTCTCGACATCGAGAATTCGAACGCCAAGACAGTCGATGCTCTTATGAAGCTCGAACTGCCGTCCGGCGTCGAGGTCGAGATCAAGGTCTGATCGAAGTTTTTTTTCTCAGGGGTGCGGCGCATCCCGAAAGAATTAGTATATTTGCAGGCCGGTAGCGGGGAGCGCCAGCTTCCCGTGACTTGGCCGGCAGAGACGGTCCCATAGCTCAGTTGGTTAGAGCATCTGACTCATAATCAGGGGGTCGTAGGATCATGCCCTACTGGGACCACAAAGCAAAAAGAAACTGCCATCGGCAGTTTCTTTTTGCTTTGTGGCCCCCGGGCTTCCATTCATTGGGGAGGGAACTCCCCAAACCCCTCCGGTCGCTCCTTTTTCTGTTTTATTGTCTATATTTGCGCCGTTTTTCGGAAACTGTGAAATGGTACGTGAAAGCAAAGCCAAGGGCTATTTTTTCGGAATCCTCGCGGCAGTAAGCTACGGGGTCAATCCTCTGGGTGCGAAATACCTCTATGAGGACGGCGTGAACGTGGAGTCGGTACTCTTTTACAGATACGCATTGGCGGTTATCCTGATAGCCGCCATTATGGGAGTGAAGATTCTTCTGCGGAAGCTTCGTCCGGAGCGGTCGGACTGCGCCCGGACGCCTTGCGAGACCTTCCGCGTGAGCGGGTCCGAGGCGGTGACTCTCGTGACTCTGGGTCTGCTCTTCGTGATTTCGTCCACTACACTCTATTGCAGCTTTCTCTATATGGACAGCGGCGTGGCGTGCACTCTGCTTTTCATATACCCGGTGATGGTCGCGGCGCTGATGGCGCTGCTCTACGGCGAGAAGCTCACCAAGCGCACCCTCATCGCCATCCTGCTGTCCCTGGTGGGAGTCGTGCTCCTGTACCGGGGCGACGGGCAGACAGTCCTCAGCACCGTGGGAGTGCTGCTGGTCCTCGTCTCGTCGCTGAGCTACGCGTTCTACATCATCCTCGCGAACCGCGCCTCGGATGAGCGCAACGCCGGCCATCATTCCCGCCTCACGAATTATTTCTCGCCTACCCTGCACCGCTCTGTGGTGCACCGGCTGGATATGTCCTCGATGAAACTGAGTTTCTACGTCCTGCTCGTCGGGGCAATATTTCTCGTGCTCTTTTCATTTTCGGCTCCCGAACGCCATCTGATGTGGCTGCCGACCGCCCGAAGCTGGCTTCTCGCGTGGATGCTCGCCATAGTGCCGACCGTACTCTCGCTCGTCGCGCTCGGAGTCGCTGTACGCATCATCGGCTCCACCCCTACCGCCGTACTCGGCGCTCTGGAACCTACCACGGCCGTCGTCATAGGCCTGACGGTCTTCCGCGAGAGCTTCACGGCAAGTCTCGCCACAGGTATCGCGCTGATACTCTTCTCGGTAATCATCCTCGTCCTGGAAAAGAAGCCGGAATCCTAAGTATCCACGAACGCCAGCGTCGCGGCGGAAATGCGGACCTCCGGACCGAAACGCTCGCGCAGAGCATTGCGGCACGCATTCATCGTGGCCCCGGTCGTGAACACGTCGTCCACCAGCAGTATATGCCTCGGGGCCGCTCCGGGAGCATAGCCGGGGCGCACGCGGAACGCTCCGGCAACATTCGTCAGCTTGTCCGTCACGGAAAGATGCGTCTGACTGCGCGTATGCCGGCTGCGCAGAAGCACGCGGCAGTGCAGCTGCGCACCGAGTCCTTCCGCGAGCGTGCGCGCGATAACCTCAGCCTGATTATAGCCTCGGCGCACTCGCCTCGTCCAATGCAGGGGCACCGGAACCACCCAGTCTATGTCCCCGAAATGTCCTGCCTCCGACATCCTCTCCGCGAGAAGCGTCGCGAAGAAGCGTCCGCAGCTGATGCCGTGACCGTATTTGAGATGCGGAGTGATGAGCCGGTAGAGCGACTCTCCGCGATAGAAGAAAAGCGAGACTCCGTAGCTGTAAGGCTCCGTGGCACCATCTGGCAGGTCTTTCTGTATCATAGCGTTGAATCTGTCCGCCATAGGGTTATGCGGCAGAAGCCAGAAGAAAGTCTCGGGGAGTCCCGCAAGACAGGCCGTGCAGATGTAATGTTCTTTAAGCAGCAGATCGCGTCCGCAGACGACACACCTCCTCGGGAGCACCGGGTCCAGCAGAGCCGTTCCGATGTCCCGAAGGCTGATATGTGAAAGGATCATCCGTCCCGGAGTCAGCAGTACATCGCGCCGCAGCAGTTCAGAACCTGTCCGCTCACATAGCCTGCGAGGTCGCTTGCCAGGAAGAGGGCTACATTGGCCACGTCTTCCGGAGTCCCCCCGCGCCGGAGCGGAATGTTCTTCACCCAGTTCTCGCGGACATCCTCAGGCAGGGCTTCCGTCATCTCGGAAATGATGAATCCGGGAGCGATGCAGTTCGCTCTGATGCCGCGCGGCCCCATCTCCTTGGCGACGGATTTGGTCAGGCCGATGAGTCCCGCCTTCGAAGCGGCGTAGTTGCTCTGGCCCGGATTGCCGGTAATGCCGACCACCGAGGACAGGGAGATGATGCTTCCTCCCCTCTGACGTGACATTATCGGGACGAGGGCGTGGATGAAATTGAACGCCGACTTGAGATTCACGTTTATGACCGCATCCCACTGCTCTTCGCTCATCCGGAGCATCAGGGCGTCCTTAGTGATGCCGGCATTGTTCACCAGAATGTCGATTCTGCCGAACTCGGCGAGAACCTGCGCCACGACTTTTTCGGTCTCGCCGAAAGAGCTGGCATCCGCAGCGTAGGCCTTAGCCTTCACGCCGTGTGCCTCGATTTCGGAGAGAGTCCGCTGTGCGCCATCGTTTATGACCAGGTCCGTGAAGGCGACATTCGCGCCTTCCGATGCGTATTTCAGAGCTATGGCCTTGCCGATACCTCTTGCAGCCCCTGTTACCAGTGCTGTCTTGCCTTTCAGTAAATCCATTCTTTTACAGGTACACGATGATATAGTAGAACATTATGCCGGCAGCCGTCAGTTTCAGACCGGTGCCGAAGATGAAGCCCAGAAAGACTCCGATGGAGGAGCGCAGCGACTCCCGGGCCCCTCTGCCGGCCACGAGGAAGTCCGCGAGAAATGCTCCGAGCAGAGTCCCGAGCAGTATGCCCACGGGCGGAAAAACCATTCCCACGATAAGACCGGCAATCGCTCCCCGGTTCGCCTCCCTGCTTCCTCCCGTAAACTTCATAAAGAGGAGCGGGATGAAGTAGTCGAGCACGGTGACTGCGACGGTAATCCCCAGCCAGACCAGCAGAAAAGTCGTGCCCATAGTCTCTCCCGCAGCGTTCGTCCCTCCCGCCAGAAAGGCCAGAAGCAGTCCCACCCAGCTAAGAGGCGGCCCCGGGAGCGCCGGCAGCACGCTTCCCAGTATTCCGAGAACTCCGGCGATTACCGCCAATATGGCCAGTGCTGTCATATCTCCTTCGCTCTATTCCGCAGCCATAGCCGCTTCCACCTCGTCCGGTGAAATCGGGAGCCGTTCAGGACAGAGTCTGCGTGCGCCGTCCTCAGTGACGAGCACATCGTCCTCAAGCCGTATCCCGCCGAAATCAAAGTACTCTTTCTTCAGGAGCTCGAAGTTTATGAACTCCTTGCAGATGCCCTCCTTGCGCCACAGCTCTATCAGCGCCGGGATGAAGTAGATGCCCGGCTCGTCGGTGATGACATTCCCCGGGACCAGTCGGCGGGCCATTCTGAGGCTGCCGAGGCCGAGCTGTCCGCTTCTTTTCTGGTCGGCGTCGTAGCCCACGATGTCCTCGCCGAGATCTTCCATATCGTGGACATCCAGACCCATATTGTGGCCGAGACCGTGAGGCATAAAGAGACCCGGGACACCTGCGGCGACCATCTCCTGCACATCTCCCCGCACGAGGCCGAGTGCCTTGAGGCCTTCAAGCATCCGCGCCACGGTGGCCAGATGCACCTCGCGGTACGTTATGCCCGGACGGGTGATGCTGAAAGCATAGTCGTTGCAGTCATATACTATGCTGTAGATTTCTCTCTGCTTCTGCGTATAACGCCCGCCGGTCGGATAGGTGCGGGTGAAGTCCGAGGCGTAGTGCGAATTGGCCTCCGCGCCGGCATCCACTACCAGAAGTTTGCCGGGAACTATAGGGTTTTCGTGGCTGTGGCAGTGGAAGACTTCGCCGTGCTGAGTCAGAATCGTGGCGAAGGAGATTCCCCAGCCCTTAGCGAGCGTACAAGCCTCCATCGCTCCGACGATCTCCTGCTCTATCTTGCCGATTTTTACGCCTTTGCGTGCCGTGGTGTGCATCTCGTAACCGAGCTCGCAAGCCTTTTCGATTTCCGCGATTTCCCTCTCTTCCTTGACAAGACGCATACTTACCACGCTCTCCACCATCTCGCGCGAAGCCCCCGGGCAGCCGCGTTTGCCCTCCGAGAAGAACTGCTCGGGCGAGCCTCCGAGCAAAGACGCGAGCCGGGAGGCGTTGAACCAGCGGGATACCGGCAGCCAGTGTACTCTGCGGCCTGCGGCCAATGCCGTCCTGACAGTTTCATCCAGTGCCGCATATTCTTTCGAGCACTTCACTCCTACGCTTTCGGCCACCTCCCTTACGGATGGAGACGGGCCGTTCCAGATGATGTCGTCGATTTCCACATCATCCGCGTAGATGCACTCCTCACCGCTGTCCAGGTCTAGTGAGGCTGCATACATCGGAGCGTCTATCCCGAAGTAATAGAGCCAGTTGCTTTCCTGGCGGAATTTATAGCAGTTGTCGCGATACTGGGCAGCCGTCTCCGCGTTGCCTATGAAGATGGCTATACCTTCTGCGCCTTTTTCTTTCATCCTGCGGATGAGTCCGCTGCGGCGCCCTGCGTAAACATTACTTTCAAACATATTCTTATTCTATGGGTTAGTCCACAAATGTAGTGATTCCTGAAAAAAACCGCATCATCTCTCCGGGGTCTTTTCTAAAACAGTTCCGAAATTATGCTGTCCGAAACGAAGAATTTCTCCTCGGGGATGCGCAGCCTTTCTCCGCATCGGACCAGTGACCCGTCTCTGAGCATTTCTCCGGCGGCCGGGCTGTCCGCAAGAAAGGATGCCTCGATGCCGTCCGAAGTGCGCAGCGCGAGCATAATGTGCTCCTCCCTGCGCTGTCTCCCGTCTAGAATCTCTTCTTCCCGCGCATAGCCGCGAAGTTTCTCTTCGTTCCGGCTGCGGATTTCCATAATTTCGCCTCCAGCGGACTGAGTGCGCCGCAGCGAGTGCGCTCCGGGACCGATTCCCACGTATGGCAGTCTCTGCCAATAGGCGAAGTTGTGCCGCGCTCTGTGGGCGGGACGTGCCCAGTTCGAGATTTCGTAGTGTTCGTAGCCCGCCTCCGAAAGAGCGGTGCAGAGCATCAGGTACTGCTCCAGACAGTCCTCCTCCGGGGCTTCGTTCACTTTTCCCTCAGCTATCAGTTGGGCAAGTTCGCTTCCCTCTTCGACCATAAGCTGATAGGCGGAGATATGCTCGGGACTCAGGGCTATGGCCTTTCTGATGCTCTCCAGCCAGACTTCTTTCCGGAGTCCCGGGATGCCGAACATAAGGTCGATGCTGAGATTCTCCATCCCGGCTTCCCGTAATATCCCGTAGGCCTTCAGCGCGGCGGTGCTGTCGTGGCGGCGTCGCATCAGGCGGAGCATCCCGTCGTCGAAGGACTGCACGCCCATACTTACACGGTTCACGCCCAGCTCTTTCAGCCCGAGCACATACTCGCTTCCGCCCCGCACGATATCATCCGGATTCACTTCCACGGTGAACTCGTCCTTCCCGCAGCCCTGGGGAAGCGCACGCAGTATGCGCTCTATCGTCTTCAGCGGCAGCAGGGAAGGTGTCCCGCCTCCCAGATAGAGGGTGTCCGGCGAGCCGCAGGCTATGCCGTCCCGGATTTCCTCCGTCCGTGCGCTGATTTCCGCGCAGATTTCCTCCTCCCAGGCGGCGATATCAGCGTCCGCGTCCTTAGCGGAGCAGATTTCGGAGTAGAAGTCGCAGTAGATGCAGAAACTTCTGCAGAAAGGCACGTGGATATAGACCATCCGCTACTTTATGGCTCTGCATTTCACCTCCAGCCACTTCGCCGCATCCTTCGGCAGCATAGGGGAGAGGGTCTCGAATACACGTGCGTTATAGGCGTTCAGCCAGGCCTTCTCGTCTTCCGTCAGCAGGTCGATTATCACTGCTGATGTGTCGAAATGGCAGAGAGTCAGAGTCTCGAAGGCAAGGAAGCTGCCGAATTCGCTCTCTCCGTCCTCCACGCAGAGCAGAAGATTCTCGTGCCGCACGCCGTGCAGCCCCTCACGATAGATTCCCGGCTCGTCCGAAGTGATCATCCCCGCTTCCAGAGGCACTTTGTTGAAATTCTGCCTAATGTCCTGCGGGCCTTCGTGTACCCCCAGGAAGAAGCCCACGCCGTGTCCCGTTCCGTGTCCGAAGGACCGGTGCGTCCGCCAGAGCGGCTCCCGGGCCAGTGCGTCTATCTGACAGCCGGCAGTGCCTTTCGGGAATACTGCCATAGCGAGGTCTATATGCCCTTTCAGCACCAGGGTGTAGTCTTCTTTCTCAAGCATAGTGCAGGGCCCGAGGGGGACGGTACGGGTGATGTCCGTAGTCCCGCTCAGATACTGTCCGCCGCTGTCCACGAGATACAGTCCGTGCGCCTCGAGCACGGGAGCGTCTCTCTGAGGGGTGACATAGTGCGGCAGCGCCCCGCTTCTGCCGTAGGCCGAGATGGTCTCGAAGCTGTCGCCCTGATAGTCTTCTATCTCGGCGCGGAACTCTCCGAGCCTGATGGCGGCGCCGCGTTCATTCACGGGGACCGTGCCTTCCCTTACGGATGTTTCCAGCCAGTAAAGGAATTTCTCCATCGCCACTCCGTCCCGGATATGGCACTCGCGCATACCGTTTATCTCCACGCTGTTCTTCACGGCCTTATACAGGCCCACAGGGGAGTCTCCCTCCACAAGCCGCCCGTCAGTAAAGGTGGCTTCGAGTATGGAATAGAGATTATGGTTAAGTGTGGAAGGGTCCACGAAAAGTCGTCCCGGGACATCATATCCGCCGGCGAGGACTATGGAGATGTCGTCGTAGGGCAATACCTGTATCCCCTCCGCCTCGAGGTCAGCGAACACTTCCAGCGAGCCGGCATCCGCGGCCCCGTCTTCCTTGCGGACGAACCACTGCGCTCCTTCGGCCGAGACCAGAAGGTAGGAAATCACCAGAGGGTTGTATTCTATGTCAGAACCCCGGACGTTCAGGGTCCAGGCTATTTCATCGAGAGCGGTCAGAAGGATGGCGTCGCACCCTTTGGTACGGGTGAACTCCCTGAGCCGTGCGAGCTTGGAGGTGCGGCGTTCGCCCACGGTGCCCTCGCTCAGGCTCATCACCGGAGTGGAAGGAATGGCCGGACGGTCTTTCCAGAGAGGCTCCAGAAGGTCGGGGACGCTGACTATCCTGTAGCTGCTCTCATCGTTCTCCGCCGCGGCGCTCCGCCCTGCCGAACCCATCGCCGCTTCCAGTTCCTTTATGGCGTTCACTCTCTGACAGAGTCCGTCCACAGCTATGACGATGCGCTCCTTCTCTGAAGGGAAAGCGTGGAGGGCGAGCCACTGCGGGATGAGAATCTGCTCCGGTACTCTGGTCTTGTGGAGGATTATTCCGCTGCCCGCAAGCTGGGCATTAGCCTGAATGAAATAGCGGGTGTCCGTCCACAGGCCTGCGTGATCCGCCGTGACCACCAGATCTCCGGCCTCTCCAGTAAAGCCCGAAAGCCATTCCACCTGTTTCCAGCGCAGTGCCGGATACTCGCTGCTGTGAGGGTCAGAACCTGTGATTATCACTGCATCCCAGCTCCTTTCCGCCATCAGGCGGCGCAGCTGCTCCACTCTGTTGAAATAAACGTTCTCCATAAAAGAAATCAATTTCCCCAAAGGTAATTATTTCCTGCATTCAGTGATGAAAAAAGCCAGGGTGATTCTAAGTGATTCCTAAATAAAATGACTGAAAACCTGACCCCCCGGCCGCGCGTCACTTTATCTGAAATCCGATCTTCACGCCGCTGAAAGTTCCGCTTACCTCCTCCTTCCCCTCGAAGAAGTCCATCGCAAGAGACCCTCTCCACACGATGTCGTCCCGGGAGTTGAAAGGCAGTTCTATGTCGAAGCCGTAACTTTTCGACTTGACTTTCACTACTGCAGAACAGTTCCAGCTCGTCCTGCTGCCCCCGTCATCTTCAGTCACCATAAAGGCAAGCCTTTCCAGCTGGTCCGTGATTCCCGAGACCAGAACAGTGCCCACCGGGACCGGCTGATTCAGCTGCTTTCTCTTGACGACCACCATAAAGTCGGTTATGAGCGGAGAGTAGAGGCGGAGTTCAGCCTCGGTGGAGGCGCAGAAATTCTCGATGGAGCCGCACTTTATGAAGAATTCCGAGGCTCCGGCGAACCAGCAGTCGTAGTGTCGGAGCATAGTGAAGTCCTTGATGTACAGAGTCCTGCTACCGGCGCGCGTGGGGAGGTTCGCACTGCCCTGCGCACGCCGGCGCTGATAGGTCTGCAGAGTCTCGTACTCGCGATCGTCGTTGCTGTTTATGACCCAGACCGGCCGCGTCGCGGCCAATTCTTCACTGACCGTCACTTCTCGGACTATGCCGTCTCCGCAGATTTCATAGCCTACATTGGTCTCGGCCTTGTAGCCGGGGTCGAAGGTGATAATGGGCAGGCTGTGCCCGTCCCACTCCTCCGAGTAGGGCCAGTATATCTGGGTGTCCGAGCCGCTGAGCATAGAGAGATAATCTTCGGCTCCATAGCCGCCCTCAGCCCGTGTGAGGGTTCCGTATTTTTCCCGGAACCATCCGGAAATCAGGTCTTTCAGAGGATTGTCCCACTCGTCGGAGCGTGTGCTTTCCGGATCTTCCCCCACTCCGGAACCCGGGGAGGAGAAGAGCTGCGACATAGTGTATTCCTCGTCGTAACCGTTTTCCGAAGAGGAACTGACGGCGTTATGGACTTCCCTCAGATGCTCCCTCTCCAACGGAAGTTCCGACATCATCCGGGCGATATTGCCCAGAGATACGGGAGAGTCATCTCGGGGGTCTTCCCGGGCGGAAGGGTCACAGGAAATCAGAAGTGTCAGGATGAGAAACGTGGCTGCCTTGCAGCGTTTCCCGAGAAAATGGAGTCTTCCCATAGTCGTGTTCAGTTAATAGTTCTAACGCTGCAAAGTGAGCGAAAAGTTGCCATTGACGCAAAAAAACTTTGCATCCGGCCCGAAATCGCTCTCCTGCCTATGTGGAAGGCCTATCTTGAATAGAAAATAATCCGATTTTTATCGTTGAGGTCTTTGATGATGGAGGTCGAGCTGAAGCCGGCGCTGCGGAAAACCGCCTCGGTTTCCTCTCCGAGCTCTTCGTTTATCTCCGTCAGACACTTTCCGTTTTCTGCGAGCAGCCGCACGCTCCATCGGGCGATGGCGCGATAGAACAGCAGCGGATCCTCATCCGGGACGAAAAGAGCCATAGAAGGCTCATAGTCGAGCACGTTGGGCCGCATAGCGCATTTCTCGCTTTCCCGGACATAGGGCGGATTGCTCAGTATCAGGTCGAATTCCCCGAAATCGAGTTCTTGTCCGGGGTCCAGAATGTCGCAGGCGGCAAAGACGGGCGCGAGGGCCCCGAACTCCTTGAGTTCTTTGCTGAAGGATTGGCCGGAGGCCAGCTCAAGAGCGGCTTCCGACTTGTCCACGGCGACTACGCGGGCTCCGGGGACTTCGAGCGCGAGCGACCAGGCGATGCAGCCGGAGCCTGTACAGAGGTCGAGTATGCGCACGGGCTCGGCATTTCTTCCGTAGGGGGTGCGCATACGGGCGATGCGGGAGGCTGTCTCCACGGCTTTCCTGACGAGCAGCTCCGTCTCCGGACGGGGGATGAGGACGGCGGGGCTGACCTTGAAACGGCGGGAGCAGAATTCGGCGTAGCCGATGACATATTGGATGGGTTCTCCCTTTTCGAGCCTGCACAGAGCTTCACGCAGCTGCGGCAGTGCGGCATCCTCGATGGCGTAGGCCGGCTCCGTGATATGGAGGTAGCTTGGCGTGTGCAGAATGGCCTCGCAGAGCATAAGGATTATGCTGCGGGCTTCGGGAGCGGGGTAGAGTGCTTCAAGCGAGGCGGTGCTTTCCTTTATGAAAGAGGAAAGGAGCATCAGGAGTTCTCGATGATGATGTTGAGGAAGTCGGTCATATCCATACCCGCCGCGCGGACCATCTTCGGTACCAGCGAGGCGTTCGTCATTCCGGGGATGGTGTTTACTTCCAGGAAGAAGATTCCGTCCTCTGACGCGATGTAGTCCATACGGACCAGGCCCTTGCAGCCCAGACGTCTGTAGATGAGCTGAGAAGTACGCTGAACCTCGTCAGAGAGTTCTCTGCTGATTGGTGCGGGGCAGAGTTCCCGGCTGTGCCCGTTATACTTCGCATCGTAGTCGAACCAGTCGTTGTCGCTGACTATCTCGATGACCGGGAGGCTTTTCACTTCGCCCGAGTCCGTATAGGCGGCGCAGGTGAGTTCGCGTCCCGTTATGCCCTGCTCGATGATCGCCGTAGGGCTTTCGGAGAAAGAGAATCTGACGGCGTCGACCAGTTCAGCTCTTGCGTGCACCTTGGTCACGCCGAAGCTGGAACCGCCGTCCGTGGGCTTGACGAATACGGGGTAGCGGAGCTTTTCCTCGACTGCGGCCGCGACCCTCTCCAGGTCGTCACCCTTGCGTACCAGGATGTCCGGGGCGCATTTTACGAAGTCCACGTCGCGTATGTAGCTCTTGCAGGCGAACTTGTCGAACGCGATGGCCGAGACGAACGCGCCGCAGCTGCTGAACGGTATGCCGAGCATTTCGAGATAGCCCTGCAGCAGTCCGTCCTCGCCGGGGTGGCCGTGCTGCATTATGAAAGCGTAGTCGAACTTGACTTTCTCGCCGAGGACGGTCACGGAGAAGTCGGTCTTGTCGATTTCGGGGCGTGCGCCCTCCGGAAGCGGGACCTGCATTGCGCCCTGCTTCTTGTAGGCCACGAGCTGCCATCTGCCGAAACGGGCGAAAATTTCATAGACGTTGTAACGGGTCTCGTCCAGACGGGATGCCGTAAACTCGCCGCTACGGCAGGAGACTTCCCATTCGGAGGAGTCGCTGCCGTAGATCACCGCGATGTTCTTGTAGGTGTTCATATTATGCTATTCGAAATAATATTCTTCTTCTTTCTGTTTCCTGTTCACCGCATCATCGTCCCCTCCGCTGCAGCTCAGGTCGAGCACCATACCGGCAGGCTCCAGGAAACGGTCGTTCTCGCTTATGCCCAGAGTGCCGTCGGCGAGAATCTTCTTCATCCAGATGCCCCAGATCGGCAGGGCCATATTCGAGCCGCTGCCCAGGGCGAGGGACTGGAAGTGCACCTGGCGGTCTTCCGCTCCCACCCATACTCCGGCGGTTATGCTCGGAGTGTAGCCTATGAACCAGCCGTCAGAGTTGTCGTTCGTGGTTCCGGTCTTGCCGGCGATCTGCCCCTTGAGCCCGTAGACCGAGCGCAGGCGCGAGCCGGTTCCCTGGTTCACGACTCCCTGCATCAGATTGGCCATAAGATAGGCGGTACGGTCGCTGATGGCTTCTTTCTTGCGGTTCGTGAATTCGCCGAGCACGTTTCCGTTAGCGTCCTCTATGCGGGTCACGAAGAGCGGGGTCACATAGACTCCCATAGACGGGAAGGTGTTGTAGGACGGGACCATATCGTAGAGGGACAGGTCAGCGGGTCCCACACAGAGGGACGGCACCGCGTCGATGTGGGCGCTGATGCCCATCTGGTGCATCATTCCGGCCATCGCTTCCGGGCCCAACTGCTTCATCAGGTAGGCGGAGATATTGTTCGAGCTGTGCGCCAGACCCCATTTGAGAGTCACCGTCTTGCCGATGTACTCGTCCTTGTCGGTACTTCTCGGGGTCCAGGTATTGCCGTCGGGCAGTATCCAGGATTGCGGTACGTTCACCACCTTGTCGCAAGGGGTCATTCCGCTCTGCATCGCCAGAGTGTAGAGGAAAGGCTTCACGGTGGAGCCGACCTGACGTCTTCCCTGGCGGACATTGTCGTATTTGAAATATCTGTAGTTCGGTCCGCCGACATAGGCCTTGATGTGCCCGGTCACCGGCTCTATCGCGAGAAAACCGGCGCGGAGGATGGACTTGTAGTACAGGATGGAGTCATCCGGGGTCATCAGAGTGTCGATGTAGCCCTTGCCGTTCCAGGAGAAGATTCTCATCTGCACCGGCTTGCTGAAACTCTTGAGTATCTCGCTTTCGGAGACCCCGTCGGCTTTCCGGCTCCGGTAGCGGTCGCTCCATCTGCGGGCCTGTTTCATCAGGCGCTCGCGCGTCTCCTTGTCCACATCGTTCGAGAAAGGCTTGTGGGTCTTGCCGCGCAGGTCGCGGAAGAAGCTCTTTTGCAGGTTCTTGCCGAGATGCTCGGCCATAGCCTCCTCGGCGTATTTCTGCATCTTGTAGTTTATGGTGGTATAGATGCGCAGTCCGTCGCGGTCGAGATTATACTTCTCGCCGTCGGCTTTTTTATTCTTGTTCAGCCAGCCGTAGAGGTCATCGGTGGCCCAGAGCAGCGAATCGGCCGAATAGTCCTCGTCGCTGGTGTAGGAGGAGCGTTTCGGTTTCTGGGCGTTCATCGTGCGGCGGAGCATATCCCTGAAGTAAGGCGCCAGACCGGAATTGTGGTCCTGGACCTGATAGGAGAGGGAGATGGGGATCTGCTGTATGGAATCGCACTCGGCCTTGGTGATGAAGTCGTTCTTCTGCATCCGGCCGATTACGAAGTTACGGCGCGTCAGGGACTTGTCGGGATTCAGGACGGGGTTGTACCTGGTAGGCTTGTTCACCATTCCTATGAGCAGCGCGCTTTCCTCCACGTTCAGTTCGGAGGGTTCCTTGCCGAAGAAAGTCTCAGCCGCAGCCTTGATGCCGTATGCGTTGCTGCCGAAGAAGATGGAGTTCAGGTACATCACCATAATCTCGTCCTTAGTGTAGTCCCGCTCCAGTTTCACGGCGGTGACCCACTCCTTGAGCTTGGTCCAGACCATTACCACTTTCGACCAGCCGGGTACTCTGCTGTTCACTTCGCGGCGCGGATAAAGGGTTTTGGCGAGCTGCTGGGTGATGGTGCTGCCGCCGCCCTGGCTGCTGTTATGCATCAGGAGGGTCTTCACAGCCACGCGGGCGAGGCCTCTCATATCGATGCCGGAGTGCCGGTAGAATCGGGAGTCCTCTGTGGCGATGGCGGCGCTTACCAGAGCCGGCGACAGTTCGTCATAGCTGACGTAGGTGCGGTTCTCGATATGGAAGGTGGTGAGGGTCTCGCCGTTTTCCGCGAGCACCTGCGTGGCGAGCTTGTTGTCCGGATTCTCAAGTTCCTCGAATGAAGGGATTTTCGCGAAGAGACAGACGAGCAGCAGGAGGAAGAGCAGCAGGATTACCGGCGCTGTGATGATAATCCAGAACCACTTTCCTATTCTTTTTCTGGCGGTAGCTTTCATATATAATTCTTGACTACGTCAAGCCCTCGGAGAGGGCGACAAAACAGGGCAAAATTACACATTTAAATTTGGATAATTGCCGTGTTTCTCCTTTTCTTTGCAGAACAAATAAAATTAAGGAAGACCGGATGAGTAATTTAGTGATTGTGGAGTCCCCGGCTAAGGCCAAGACCATACAGAAGTTTCTCGGAGCAGATTTCGAGGTCAAGCCGAGCTACGGACATATCAGAGACCTGGACGAGAAGAAGTTGAGCATAGAGGTGGATAACGCTTTCCGGCCCGATTATGTAATCCCCGCGGAGAAGAAGAAAGTGGTCGCGGAGCTCAAGGCGGCGGCGAAGAAGGCGGACATCGTCTGGCTCGCTTCCGATGAAGACCGCGAGGGAGAAGCCATCTCCTGGCATCTGGCCCAGACTTTGGGTCTGGACCCGGAGAAGACCAGACGCATCGTGTTCCACGAGATAACTAAAGACGCGATTCTCAAGGCTGTACAGAATCCCCGCGCCATCGACCTGAATCTGGTGGATGCGCAGCAGGCGCGCCGCGTGCTGGACCGGCTCGTGGGTTTCGAGCTTTCTCCCGTGCTCTGGCGCAAGATCCGCAGAGGCCTTTCCGCCGGCCGCGTCCAGTCCGTCGCCCTGCGCCTTGTAGTGGACCGGGAAAAGGAGATCATCGACTTCAGCAGCGAGCCTTTCTACAGAGTGGAAGGGCTGTTCACGCCAGCTCTCAGCCCGGCCTCGGTGAAGCTTAAAGCCGTTCTGGACACTAAGTTCCCCGATGAGGCGGAAGCAAGAAAATTCCTGGAGGACTCCATCGGCGCGACCTTCACCGTATGCTCTACGGAGACGAAGGACGCCACCCGCAGCCCGGCCGCTCCTTTCACGACCTCCACGCTTCAGCAGGAAGCCGCCCGGAAGCTCCACCTGCCGGTATCCACCACGATGCGTCTCGCACAGGCCCTATACGAGCGCGGTCTCATCACCTATATGCGTACCGACTCCACGAATCTCTCTTCGCTGGCTATAAACACCGCGAAGCAGTTCATAATGGAGACCTACGGGCAGGAGTACTCTCACCCGCGCCAGTATCAGACCCACAGCAAGGGGGCGCAGGAGGCTCACGAAGCCATCCGCCCCACCTACGTGGCGAACCGCGAGATAGAAGGCACGCCGCAGGAAAAGAGCCTCTACCGCCTCATCTGGAAGCGCACTGTAGCATCCCAGATGGCTCAGGCGCGTGTGCAGAACACCACCGTCAAGCTCGCTTCCGACCGCCGCAGCGAAAAGTTCAGCATCCAGGCCGCACGCATCCTCTTCGACGGCTTCTTGAAACTGTATGTTGAGAGTGCGGACGATCAGGAAGAGTCCGAGGAGCAGGACATCCGTCTGCCTCAGATGAATGTCGGCGACATCCTCGGGTGCAGAAGCATAAAGGCCGAGAGCAAATTCACCCAGGCGCCTCCGCGCTACTCCGAAGCGACACTCGTCAAGAAGCTCGAAGAGCTCGGCATAGGCCGCCCTTCGACCTACGCTCCCACCATAAGCACGCTCACCACCGGCCGTGGATATCTCGTGAAGTCAAACAAGGAAGGCCGCCGTGTCCGGGTGAGCGACCTTCTGCTCGCGGACGGGGTCATCAGCTCTTGTCCGAGAGAGGAAATCATAGGCGCCGAGAAGGGGAAACTCCTGCCTCAGGAAGTCGGAATGATAGTGTCTAACTACCTCGTGGAGAACTTCTCCACCATTCTGGACTATGACTTCACGGCAAACGTCGAGAAAGACTTCGACCTCATAGCCGAGGGCGGCAAAGTCTGGAACGAAGTCATAGCCGAGTTCTACAGCCCGTTCCACGCGCGTGTCGAGGAGGTCAGCTCAGACGGGAAATACAGCAAGGTCAGCCGCGACCTGGGCACGGACCCCTCCGACGGCAAACCTCTCGTGGCCAAGTATGGCCAATACGGCGCCTACATCCAGAAAGGTGAGGGCGAGGACCGTCAGTTCGCCAGTCTCGGAGCCGGACAGCTCATCGAGACCATCACGCTCGAAGAAGCTCTGAAACTTTTCGAACTTCCGCGCACCGTGGGCAGCTACGAAGGAGTCGACATAGTGGCGCTCAAGGGACGCTACGGCCCGTACATAAAATACGGCGACCGCAATATCTCCATCCCGCGCGGAACCGACCCGCTTTCCATCACCCTCGAGCAGTGCATCTCCCTCATCAGCTCGGCAGCTTCGAAGCTGCCGGTCAATGCCGTTCTGACTGACTTCCCGGATTCCGGCATCCAGATTCTCAACGGCCGCTACGGACCTTACATCAAATACGACGGTGGAAACTACCGCATTCCGAAGGGAAGCGAGGCCTCCTCGCTCACCGAGGCTCAGTGCAAGGAAATCATCAGCGAGGCCGCTTCCGCTCCGAAGACCGCGTCGCGGAAAAGAAGGATAGCGAAAAAATAAAAAAATTGTTATATTTGCGTCCGTTAACTTTAAAAATCGTAAGTTATGTCACTCGCTTATAACATTGACGAAATCGATCGGAAAATCCTCTCCTTCCTTGCCAACAACGCGAGAATGCCTTTTCTCGAGATAGCCCGCGAGTGTGGCGTTTCCGGAGCGGCCATTCATCAGAGAGTCAAGAAACTTGAAGCGAACGGTGTCATCTCCGGATCAAGGCTCATCGTGAAACCTCAGGCCCTCGGCCTCGACGTGTGCGCCTACATAAGCGTCTGCCTTTCGGAAGCCAACAGGTATTCGGAAGTCGTAGATGCGCTCAAGCACGTCCCGGAAATCGTGGAATGTCATTTCGTGACCGGCCGCGCCTCCATCCTCCTCAAGGTTTACTGCTTCGACAACGACCATCTTATGGAAGTGCTTCTCAATACTATCCAGAAGATTCCGTTCATCATCTCCACGGACACTATGATTTCGCTCGACGAGGCTTTCGAGCGTCAGGTGTGGGTAAAGGGATTCAAGAAGACAAGCTTCAAGGACGTACAGATTTAAGTGATTCCTGAAAAATAACTAAACTGTTATCATAACCCTTGCATAGTCAAGGTCTTCAGGGGTTGTGATCTTGATATTTCCCCTCTCTCCTTCGATATAGGAGAGAGGTATTCCTTTTTTCTGAGCCACTGATGCGTCGTCTGTGAACGACGTATCATAAGCCTGGGCATAAGCGGCCTTGATGTCTTCCGAAAGGAACATCTGCGGGGTCTGGGCCCGGTACACTTCAGCTCTGTCTATGCTGCGGTCCGGGATGGTTTCCAGAGTCTCGCTGCCGTCATCGTGCTTTACTTTACGTATGGCTTTCAGCGTGTCCACGGACGGCAGCACCGGGATGAGAGAGCGGCAGCTTTCCATCCTGCTGAACATCCGCTCTATCAGTTCGGGCGTCACCAGCGGCCTCACCCCGTCGTGGATGGCGACCACCGCTCCGCAGGGAACTTTCTCCAGAGCGTTCTTCACTGAATGGAAGCGTGTTATGCCGCCTTCCGCCAGAATCTGCGGACAGAGGAAACCGTTCTGCTGGCAGTAGTCCTTCCAGGTCTTCATAAACTCTTTCGGGAGCACCGTCACGACACGGATATCCGGCTCCGCATAGAGAAACTTCTCTATGGTCAGACGCAGAATCGGCTTGCCTCCCAGGTCCATGAACTGCTTGGGAAAGGAGGCTCCCATCCTGGTCCCGTGCCCGGCGGCCATCACGATTACATATCTCTTTCTCTCCATACGAATGCAGGCACAAAAATACTCATAATGTCAGTAAAGAAAAAATGCAGAAAATTAAAAAATATCCGTATCTTTACACGATTATTAACTTTACTGAAATCTGATACCTGATTATGGCATTTTCGTTTTTGACGCAGGAGCTGGCGATGGATTTGGGAACGGCCAATACCATCATCTTCCAGAACGGCCAGATAGTGCTGGACGAGCCGAGCATAGTGGCTCTCGACAACAATACCGGCAAATGCATCGCCATCGGCAACAAAGCCAAGCTTATGCACGGACGCGAGAATCCGGGCATAAAGACCGTGAGGCCCCTGAAGGACGGCGTCATCGCCGACTTCAACGCGGCCGAGATGATGATCCGAGGTTTCATCAAGCAGGTGAACAGCAAGCATAAGTCCCTTTTCACTCCGAATATCAAGATAGTGGTGGGTATCCCTTCCGGCAGTACCGAAGTGGAGATACGTGCCGTGCGCGACTCTTCCGAGCACGCGGGAGGGCGCGACGTGTTCCTCATCTTCGAGCCTATGGCCGCCGCGCTCGGCATCGGACTTGATGTCGAGGCCCCGAAGGGCAATATGGTCGTGGACATAGGCGGCGGCACTACGGAGATAGCCGTCATTTCGCTGGGAGGCCTCGTGGTGCAGGACAGCCTGCGCACAGCCGGCGACGTGTTTACGGACGACATCCAGTACTATATGCGCCAGCAGCATAACATAAAAGTCGGCGAGGTCACGGCGGAGGCCATAAAACTGGCCGTGGGCGCGGTGATACCGGAGCTTGACGAGGAGCCGGAGCCTATGGTGGTGAGAGGCCCGAATCTTATGACCGGCCATCCTGTGGAGATCGCCATCACCTATCAGGAGATAGCCCACTGTCTGGACAAGTCCATAGCCAAGATTGAGACTTCCGTCCTCCACGTTCTGGAGCAGACTCCTCCCGAGCTCTATTCCGACATAGTGGACAGCGGCATCTTCCTTTCCGGCGGCGGTGCGCTTCTGCGGGGTCTCGCAAGACGTCTGACAGAAAAGGTGAACATCACGTTCCACGTGGCGGAAGACCCTCTTCACGCCGTGGCCAGAGGTACCTGCATCGCCCTCAAGAATACTGACAACTACTCCTTCCTGATGCGTTAGTCCCGGCCCCGCTATGCTAAGGAACTCGAAGACGACTGCACGGATCCTGAGCGTGGCCCTGTTCATCCTTATGGAGGTGGCGGCGCTTATGATGCTTTCGCGCAGCGGCCCCCTTCAGAACATCTGGCTTTCCGGAGCATCCTATGCGGTAAGGGGGCGGATCTGGGGCGCGAGCGCTAGCATAGGCAGTTATTTTTCCCTCTCCTCGCAGAACCGTGCGCTTGCACAGGAGAACTTCGAGCTTCATCGGGAGCTGACAAGATACAGGAACGCGATGAATGCGGCCCTGCAGGACTCTCTGGCAGCCGGGGAGGGTCTTTCGCGCGACTTCGAGTACATCCCCGCCGCCATACGCAAACTCAGCCGGAACAGCCAGCATAACTACATCATCCTGAACAAGGGATCCGAGGACGGCATCAGACCTCAGTCCGGAATCATCACTCCGAAGGGTGTGGTCGGCATCGTGGACGCCGTGGACAGGCACTATTCCTACGGAATCTCCTTTATGAACACCGGGATGAGCGTAAGCGCCCGCATAGGGGCTTCCGGGGCCGTGGGCCCTATGACCTGGGACGGGCACAGCACCGACAGGGCGGTTCTGAAGGAAATCTCCCTCCAGAACAGATTCGCTCCGGGCGACACGGTCTACAGCAGCGGCTACTCATCGATTTTTCCCGCCGACATCCCCTTAGGCATCGCCGGCGGCTCCCGTATAGTGAACGGGGCGGTGAATGAGATAGAAGTGTTCCTGTTCCAGGATTTCGCGGCTTTGCGCTATGTCACGGTAGTCCAGACCCTCGACCGGGAGGAAATTCTTTTCCTCGAGGAGCTGGAAACGGAAGGAAAGGATAAAACTGAAAACAGATGAACAGCCCGGGAAGAATATTCACCTACCTCATTCTGCTGACGGTCCAGGTATTGCTCTGCAACTATCTGCACCTTTCGCAGTACGTGATGGTGTCCATCCTCCCCGCTATGGTGCTTTTCAGCGATGTACGGCTTTCCGGAGTCAAGGTGCTGTGTCTTGCCTTTGTCCTCTCTTTCGCCGTGGACTTCCTCTCCGACGGGGTTCTGGGGCTGAATGTCCTTGCCCTGATACCCGTAGCCTTCGTGCGTGACGGAGTCATCAGGCTTGTCTTCGGAGAAGACCATTTCGCCCGAGGAGAAGGCATATCGCTCGTCCGCCAGGGCATATGGAAGATAAGCGCCGCCATCATTATGGTGCAGTCCCTTTTTCTTCTCATCTACATCTGGGCTGACGGTGCCGGGACCCGTCCGTTCTGGTTCTGCGCCCTGCGTTTCGCAGCCTCGCTGGCGGCGGGCGGAGTGCTTTCCCTCCCGGTAGCCCGCGTCCTCACCGCTGAAAAAACTCCCGACAGATGGTAATCGACCGCAAGACCAAACTTCTGGCCGGGCTTCTCTTTGCGGCGGCCGTCCTGCTGTGCCGGCTGTTCTACATACAGATCATCGACAGCAGCTATAAGGAGAGCGCCGAGAACAACTCTATGGTCCGAGAGGTGATTTACCCGACCAGAGGCATCATCTATGACCGTAACGGCAAGATAATCGTCGGGAACAAGGTAGCTTACGACATTCTCGTGACTCCCCGGGAGGTGTCGGCCTTCGATACCCTCGCTCTTGCCTCCGTACTGGAGACGGACCCTGAATTCATCCGGTCCAAGATGGCCTATTACCGCAAGTACAGGACCCGCATAGGCTACCAGTCGCAGGTTCTGATGAAGCAGGTCCCGCAGGAGACCTACATAAAATTCGCCGAAGTACAGTACAAGTTCCCGGGCTTCCGGGGGCAGATGCGCAGCGCGCGTGACTATCCGGTCAATGCCGGTGGCAATCTTCTGGGCTATGTCTCCGAGGTGGATGCCGACTACATAAAGAAACACCCCGAGAACTATCGTTCCGGAGATTACGCGGGCAAGACCGGTATCGAGGCGGCACGGGAGGAGGAGCTCAGGGGCGAGAAAGGCTACCACATATATCTGCGCGACTCCAGAAACCGCATCCAGACTTCCTACAAGGACGGAGAACTGGATGTTGAAGCCGTCCCGGGGAAGAATATTGTCACGACCATCGACGCCGACCTCCAGCAGTACGGACAGCAGCTGATGCAGAACAAGGTGGGATCCCTGATTGCCATCGAACCGTCCACCGGCGAGATACTTGCGATGGTGTCAAGTCCCGGCATAGATGTCTCCCAGCTCGCCGACATAGGTCGGCATTATGCCGGACTCTCGCAGGACCCGTACCGCCCGATGTTCAACCGTACTGTCCAGGCCTCCTATCCTCCCGGGTCGGTATTCAAGCTGGTGAACGGCCTCATCGGTCTCGAGGAGGGAGTCCTCAAAACCACTGACAGATACCCCTGCAGCCACGGTTTCACCTATGGTAACGGCCGCAGGCTCGGCTGTCACGCGCACTCCTCCCCTCTGGCTTTCAAGGACGCGATAGCCACTTCCTGCAACGGCTACTTCTGCTATGTCTTCCGCAACATCCTCGAGAACCGCAAATACTCGGGCATACAGGAATCCTTCGACCTCTGGCGCGAATACGTGGCCAGCTTCGGTTTCGGGCACCCGCTCGGCAGCGACTTCCCTTCGGAATTGGGCGGGAATATCCCGACCTCCGCATATTACAACAAGCTTTACGGCCGTCGCGGCTGGAGGTTCTCCACCATCATCTCGCTTTCCATCGGACAGGGCGAGATCGGAGCCACGCCGCTGCAGATTGCGAATCTCTGCGCCACAGTGGCGAATCGCGGATGGTACAAGATTCCGCATATCATCAAGGATTCGGAGCAGGTGAAGATAGACTCCAAGTATCACGAGCGGCAGTACACCAAGGTGGATACCACGCAGTTCGAAGCGGCAGTGCAGGGTATGTGGATGGCGGTGAACGGAGGAGGCAGCGCGGGCGGCACGGCGTTCTCCGCGGCCATCCCGGGTCTCGACCTCTGCGGCAAGACCGGAACCGCGCAGAACCCCCGCGGAGCGGACAATTCCGTATTCATCTGCTTCGCCCCGAAGGACAATCCCCGCATCGCCGTGGCCGCATACATAGAGAATGCCGGCTTCGGAGCCACCTGGGCCTGTCCGATAGCCTCTCTGCTGGTGGAGAAGTACCTTAACGGGGAGATTGCTCCGAACCGGGAATACGTGGAAAAGAGAGTGATGGACGGCAACCTTATGCACAGGGTGAAAAAAGATTAGCTTATGCTCGACGAAAGCCGGAAATACAGAAGGACTCTAAAGCAGACGGTGGACTGGAAACTGGTGTTCTGCTATCTCGCCCTCGTGCTTTTCGGATGGCTGAACATCTACGCGTCCATCCATTCTTCGGATCCCTCGTCCATCTTCGACCTGACTTCGCGCAGCGGCAAGCAGTTCATCTGGATTATCTCCTCGCTGGGCATCGCCGCTCTCATACTCTTTGTCTTCAACGCACGTCTATGGGAGGTGCTTTCCGTCCCCTCCTACGCCGTGGTCTTCTTCCTGCTGGTACTCGTGATTTTCGTCTCCGCCGACACGAAAGGGTCGCATTCCTGGTTCGAGTTCGGCCCGATAAAGTTCCAGCCCGCGGAAATATCGAAGATAACCACCTCGCTCGTGCTTGCCACGGTGATGAGCAGGCCGGGCTTCAAGATAACCAAGCTGCGGCATTTTCTGACTGTCTCCGCCGTGATCGCGCTGCCGATGCTCGCCATCATCGGCGAGAGCGAGACAGGCTCCGCTCTGGTCTATGTCGGCTTCATATTCGTGCTGTACCGCGAGGGCTTTTCCGGCTGGTTCCTCCTTTTCACAGCTCTGGCCATCACTCTTTTCATAGTCACGCTTACAGCTTCGCCCTACGCCTCTCTGGTCGTTCTGCTGGCAGTGACATCCTTCTTCTACTCGCTCTACCGGGGCAATTTCCGCAGCTGGTTCCGCAAAGATTTCCCTTTCCTGCTGCTGGCAGCGCTGCTTCCGACCCTGTGGGAGCTGCTCTGCGCAGCTCTCGGCCTCGATGCCTCAGGCCCGAGTCTTTCCGCAGAAGCCACATCCCCGCTTCCGCTTCCGGATGTGGTCGAGGACAGCGAACCCTCTTTCTGGTCTTTCCTTCTGAAATTCAAGCCTATATACATACTTATGGCCACTCTGGCCGTATTCGTTCCGCTCCAATTCATCCGCTCGTATAAAAACCGCATTGACGGCCTGGGCCTCGCTATGGTCGCTGTGCTTCTGGGGATAGTCCTGACTTTCTCCACCTCATTCATCTTCGACAGCGTCCTGCAGCCTCATCAGCAGAAGCGCATCGAGGTGCTTCTGGGCATAACCGAAGACCTTTCCGGGGTGGGGTACAACGTGAACCAGTCGAAAATCGCCATAGGTTCAGGCGGACTCTTCGGCAAGGGCTTCCTGCAGGGGACTCAGACTACCTACGGCTTCGTGCCGGAGCAGAGCACCGACTTCATCTTCTGCACGGTGGGCGAGGAATGGGGCTTTGCGGGCTGCGCCATAGTTATCCTTCTGTATGTGTTCCTGATATGGAGAATCATAGACGATGCCGAGAAGAGCCGGGAGGCGTTCACACGAATCTACGGCTACTGTGTGGCCTGCTGCATTTTTATGCACCTGGTCATAAACATAGGAATGACCATCGGACTGATGCCCGTCATCGGCATCCCTCTGCCGCTGCTCTCCTACGGAGGCTCCTCCCTCTGGGCTTTCACCATCCTGATCTTCATCTTCATCGCCTTGAACCGCGAGGAAAAGAAATACTTTTAGGATTTGCGCACAGCGTGGCAATCTGATAATGATTTGAAATTTATGCCGGCGGTTTTGCTTATAATCTTTTTTGGATTACCTTTGCCGGACAGATTGTAAAACATTTTACCGACCAATAATCTTTATCCATTATGAGCGAAGAGAAATTCAGGATTGAATCCGATCTTCTTGGGGAACTCCAGGTTCCTGCAGAGGCCTATTATGGTGTCCAGACCCAGAGAGCCCTGAACAACTACAAGATTTCCAACACCCGGATGCGCGACTACCCGGAGTACGTCATCGCGATGGCCTGCATCAAACTTGCCG
Source organism: Bacteroidia bacterium (assembly GCA_030529945.1). Classification (GTDB taxonomy): domain Bacteria; phylum Bacteroidota; class Bacteroidia; order Bacteroidales; family UBA932; genus Cryptobacteroides. The sequence continues at coordinate 75,654 of JAUMVX010000001.1, forward strand.
CCGCTCAGACGAACAAGGAGCTCGGGGCGCTCGATGCGAAAATCGCCGATGCCATCGTCGCCGCCTGCCGCGAGATAATAGACGGAAAGCTCCACGATCAGTTCCCTGTGGATATGATGCAGGGCGGCGCGGGAACCTCCGTGAATATGAACGCGAACGAGGTCATCGCGAACAGGGCCCTCGAAATTATGGGGCACAGCAAGGGCGAATATCAGTTCTGCTCTCCTAATGACCACGTGAACTGCGCCCAGTCCACGAACGACGCCTACCCATCGGCTTTCCGCTATGCCTTCATCAGAATGAACAGGAAGCTGGAGAAGAGCCTGAAAGACCTCATCGGCGCGTTCAAGCTGAAGGGTGAAGAATTCGCCGATGTGATAAAGATGGGACGCACCCAGCTTCAGGACGCAGTGCCTATGACATCGGGGCAGGAGTTCCACGCTTATGCCACGAACCTGGAGGAAGAGGTGCTGAACCTCGAAAGGAACGCGAACCTCCTCTATGAGATAAATATGGGCGGCACCGCCATCGGTACGGGCCTCAACGCCAAGCCGGGCTTCGCCGAGCTCTGCGCCGCGAAGATGACCGAGCTTACGGGCGAGCATTTCATCGCCTCTCCCGACCTGGTCGAGGCTACGCCTGACACGGGTGCTTACGTCAGCTACTCCGGCGCTCTGAAGAGGCTGGCGGTGAAGCTGTCGAAGATCTGCAACGACCTCCGTCTGCTGACCTCCGGTCCGCGCTGCGGTCTGAAGGAGATAAATCTCCCTCCTATGGCCCCGGGTTCCTCCATTATGCCGGGGAAGGTGAATCCGGTCATCCCGGAGGTGACTAACCAGGTATGTTTCAAGGTGATAGGTAACGACACTACGGTATCCTTCGCTGCGGAGGCCGGACAGCTTCAGCTGAATGTTATGGAGCCGGTCATCGCGGAGTCCATTATGGAGAGCATCACCTGGCTGACGAACGCTATGGACACCCTGCGCACCAAGTGCATCGATGGCATCACGGTGAATAAGGAACGCTGCTACGAGATGGTGAAGAACAGCATCGGCATCGTGACCGCCCTCAACCCTATCATCGGCTACAAGGCCAGCACCAAGGTCGCCAAGGAGGCCCTCGAAACGAACCGTTCCGTCTATGACATCGTCCTCGAGAAAGGCATCCTCACCAAGGAAGCCCTCGACAAGGCTCTCGACCCTAAGAATATGATCGGATAACTCCCGACCCCTCCATAAGGAAAGCCGGCTGAAGTTCCCGTACTCCAGCCGGCTCTTCTTATCGAATCACTAAGCCTCAGGCAGGGATTTGTTCGGACTCAGCTTCACGCCCAGGTCCATAACCTGACGGGCCGAAGTCAGGATGCTGCGTCCGCCGTTGCGGATCTTGTCCGAACAGACATCGTAACACCTGCGTACATCCTCCAGCTTCCGTCCCATCTCCTCGTGCGACTTGGTGAACTCGGCCACGCGGTCTATCATATTCTCGGCCGCCGCTATGATCTTCTGCTGATTCCTGGCCTGCTCCACATTGGTCCAGGCGATGGTGATCATCCTAAGGAACGGCATCAGAGTCTCTTCCGTCGTTATGAGTACCCCCGCCGCGTATGCGTCTTTCCAGATGTTCTTGTCTTCATTGTAGGCGAGCTGCAGGGCGGGATAATTCGGGATGAACATTATCACGTAGTCCAGCATCTTGTGCCCCGGGAGCAGATACCTGCTGTAGTTCTTCTTCGAAAGGCGGCTGACCTGGTCCTTTATGGCCTGGGTGTTGCGCCGTGCGGCCTCGGCCTTCGCAGCCTCGTCCGGGGCCTCGTACCAGTCGCCGTAAGCGGCCAGAGAGACCTTCGCGTCTATGACTATGTCGTTATTGTCCGGAAAATGCAGGATGAAGTCCGGACGCATCCTTTTCTCCGAATCCTCATTCACGACCACGAAGCCCAGAGAGTCCCTCAGCGTGGCCTCCTTGTCGAAATCCCTTCCCTCCACCATCCCTTCCGACTGCAGCAGATTCAGCAGAATGGTCTCTCCCCAGCAGCCCTGGAACTTCTTCTGCCCGCGCAGCGCCTCCGCGAGATGGTCCGCCTTGCTGCCGATATTCTTCGTCTGCGCCTCGATCTGGCCGACCGCACTGTCGAAACGCTCCCTGAGAGTCGTGGAAGACTCCAGCTGAGCCTTCCTTCCCGCCTCGAAAGCCTCTTTCATATCCTTGAGATTCTTTCCCAGATCCCCTGAAATATCCTTGAAGGTCTTCTCCGCTCTCTCGCTCAATTCCTTCTCGCGCGCCTTGAGCACCGCTTCCGTCTGAACGCTCATCTCAGAGCGCAGCGCCTCGATCTGCTGCTTGAGAGCTTTCTCGTGCGCCTGCCGGATTTCCTCCTTAGCCTTCTCGTGCGCCGCCTTCAGCTCCTCCTGGGAGCGTTCGTGCGCCGCTTTCAGCTCCTCCTGCATCTTCTCGTGAGAAGCCTTCAGCTCCGCTATCTGCCTGCTCTGCGACTCTTTCAGTTCCTCCATCCTCTTTTCGCCGGCCGCCTTTTCGGCGTCCAATTCCGCTTTCCCCCTCTCCTTCGCTTCTTCGAGCTGTTTCTCCAGCGCGTTCTCCCTTTCCTTTGCCGTGGCGTGGCTGATGTTAAGGACCGAGATCTGCTCGCTGAGCTCCGCGATCCTGGTTTCCGCCTGTCTGCGCCCGCTCTCGAGGGCCTCGTCCTTTTCTTTCAGCGCGGCCTCTTCACGCCGCTGCGCGGCTTTCATACGCGCCTTCAGCACCGAAGCCGTGAGAGCCCAGACTGCGAAGGCTACCGCCAGAGTTATAAGAGTGCATATCAGCATATTATCCATAACATAAAGATTAAGCCCCGGAGGGAATCACACAAAAATAATGAATTCCCTGCGATATCTCGCAAGTTCTTCATATCTTTGCGCCGCACGCCTTGGTGGTGGAATGGTAGACACGAGGGACTTAAAATCCCTTGGGCAGGAATGCCTGTACGAGTTCGAGTCTCGTCCGAGGCACCGGCAGCAACTCCTGAGAGTTGCTGCTTTTATTTTTCAATTTTCCAAGTGATTCCTAAAAAAGGTAAGCTAATCGAAAATACAGGCACCCGCAAGGATAGCCTCCATCTTGCTTGGTAAGCTTATCGGTCTCATTTATGGCGGGGTATATATCAAAACCTATGCTGGCTGAGACGTGAGTAAACAGATGTCCAATACCCAGGCCGCCATATAAACGGCTCTTCCTGTCCGCGTGAATGACGCTGCCGTCTACTGTCTTGTCGGGTGCATAGACGATACCCCCTGCCCTGAAATCCACGAACCAGCTTCCGTTGTATTCGTTGGCAAAATATATACGTGGGTTAAAATATACAGGTAGGGCATTCGCATCTCCAAAGTATTGTATCCACGAAGAGCCGACTCCCAAGTACAAATGTTCAGTGGCATTCCATCCGAAACCCGCCCCGAACTGGAGCATCTCCTTGTCGTGAATAGCAAAGTTTGGAGTCAGCGATGCAGTCAGGCTGGCCTCTCCCATAAATTTTTTTGCTCTGACCGCAGGAACTTGAGCATAACTGCACACGGTGCTGAAGCACATCAATATAATAAACAAGTATTTTTTCATATTCGGTTGTTTTTAAACAGTTATATTGACAGTCCGGAAGTTTCACCGGATATACTTGACATTGAATAATTAAAGCTAACGATAAAGAAGTACAGAAATCAATTGTGAGGAGTTAAGACCATATCTGTTCTAGCTGTCGTCCAAGGCTCGTCTTGTGATAAACGAGCATCAACAAACCATCCGTTTGCACCAGGAGAATGGCCCCAATTCATATGGAATGTGGAGCTTGCAGCAGAATTGTTGTCAGAAGCCAGAAATTCGTATTGAAGAGGTTCTACGACTGAAAGGACGTGCAATTCAAAGTAGTAAAGAATTTCATTATGGTTATAGCCATCGCAAACCCAAGCGTGACGAGCACTGAATGCACCACTTTTAGAGCCTTCCATAAATACTGGTTTGCCATTATTCAAAGCATTCATTACATTGATAGTGTTGTGACTTGACAGCGCTGCACCATAGTCATAGCGATTCTGCATCTTTGCCTTAATGATTGGTTGAATTGTCCCCATTGACCAATCAGAAGTCGGCAGAAGGATCACATCATCAAACAAATCGCTTAAAAAACCATTCATATCGCTATTAGGTGAATCTGCGGAGTTTGGCATATTGGACCAATTATATCTGCTTGGGCATTTATGGTATTTCATAATCTGTGCTAAGGCTATTGTTACACAACCCGCAGCCGCATCGTCTGATGAGAACAGTGCTCCAAGCCCATAATTATAAGGATAGCTTTGATTCCAAGTTGTTGAGAGCATCGGAGAAACAGAAGACCTCACTCTGTTGGACCGACGAATTATAATAGAGTTGGACAGATAATCATAATCAGGGTGCGCCACACCTTCTGCAATCTGACACCAACTGCTATAGACTGATTCAGGAAGACCTTCAGGCCTTTCGTCAAGAGAAAAACAATCATAGCCTTGACTCTCCCAATTTTCAATACTTGTTCTCCTTAAGGAGAGCAAATCTCCGCTTTTAGTTTCGATATGAGGTATTTCTTCTTCGTATTCTCTCCACATATCACGATATGTTGCAAGACTATCGATGTCAGAAAGACATTGATTGCTAATGATGGCTTCTTTATATTGATCCAGAAGGATAGAGATACCAGTTTGACAGTTATCCGAATAATTGCCGTATTCCACATAGGCAAGAATCGGATAGTATTTTTTTGAGGCAGATACAATCGTATACCCTTTGTTGTCAGCATAGTTGACAATATACAGGAGAGGCTGCCCATTCTCGGAGATAGTCTTTATTTCGTTGACTATTTTGTTTGCCGATTTTGTTTTTGGGAAACCTTCTTCAAATCGAAGAGCGACAACAGAAGCTTCGTCCTGAGTGATTGTCATTGAACTCCGTGAGATTGTCGCCAATGGAGTGTCGGGCGTTTTTGTATAATCAATCTCGAAAGTCGATGAAGTACAACTTACAATAAAAAAGAGAAGAAAGGAGAGTGAGGGGGTGTCTCATAAATAATAAAAAATAATAATAGTGTTACAATTAGTGTGTCCGGAGACAATCTCACAGACTCTGCAAATGTAATCCTTAATTCCGAAAAAACAAAACCTTATTGCCGATAGATGAAGCCCTGTTTTTTCGTTAACGAGACATCAGGAGGTTCTTAAGGAGTCTTACTGCCTCCGCTGATACCCTCTGAAGTGCGACTTTTTCAAGTGAGCCATCAGCTTTTAAATTATTCGCCATCGTCGGCGATGGACGAAGCGGAGCCGCCGGGCTAATCGGCCATCCCGTTTCCGAAGCGGTACTCCAGTCCGGAGGCGAGGCGAAGGATGTCCTTAGTCGGGCCTTCCAGTGTGAAGCCCCCGAGACAGCGCTCCGCAGTGATGCGGTCTTCCCAGACTCTGGCTATCTTGCGGAAAACGCCGGTGCTGCGGAAGAACAGATTCTCCCCAAGCTCCTTTTCGAGGCGGTAGCCCCGGCTTGCCATATAGTCTATGACACCCTGGCGGATTTCAGGATACTCTCCGGAGATGCGTACAGGCCTGCGCCCGTATCCGAAGCGCGGATAGAAAGCCGAAACACAGGCGAACACCCCGAGGATCAGCCATACTGAGCGCCAGCCGTTGCGGAACATAACGTCTATGTCGGAACTGACGAAACCCGTCAGGACGAGGACGGCAAGTATGAGGGTGACGAGCACGACGACGTAGATGAAGTATTTGACGGCTCTGATGATGTATCTCATAATCAATAACTTTAAGAAGCTGTTTGTAATAATCCCTTTTCTTCTGCGCAGTTTTTCCGGCCATTTTCCTTCCGGCCACCACTAATGCGGCCACTGCCGCACTTCCTCTTCCCGAGCCGGGACTGCCGCGCAAATATAGCGTTTCCGCGCCGATTATGAAAGTCCGGCGGAAAACGGCGTCCCGGCGAGGGCGGCTCGGGTTTGATTCTTGCAGGGAAAAGCATTACCTTTGAAGTCTTGAAACAAAAACTTTTGCCTTATGATGAAAGAAGACCCGCTCGAGCGGATAGCCCGCGAAGAAGCACAAAAGAAGAACAGAGGCCCTAAGGGACTCATATACGCATTGGCGGCGACAGCCGCAGTACTCGCCGCCGCGCTGGCGTTCATCTGGATACAGAAGTCCTCGCTCGTCAAGGAACTGAATCTCGAGAAGGAAGACCTGACAGAACAGATAGTGACGCTGCAGCAGGACTACGACAGCCTCTCGTCCGAATATGACTCCATTAACTCCCAGCTCGACTCCTCTCGGGAAGAGGTCGCGCAGCTGGTGGAGCGCATAAAGAAGACGGACGCTACGAACCGCGCGAAGATGCGCCAGTACGAGAAGGAGCTCGGCACGCTGCGCAGCATTATGAGGAACTACATCGTCCAGATCGACTCGCTGAACACGCTGAACAAGAAGCTCACCGCAGATGCGGCCGCAGCGCGTCGCGAGGCCGCCGAGAGCCGCAAGGCGAACAGAGAGCTCTCGCAGCAGGTGGACGACCTCAGCTCGCAGGTCGCCGTAGGCTCGGTGATCAAAGCGAGAGGCATACGCCTGGAGGCGTACAATGCTTCCGGCAAGGTCACGGACCGCAGCAGCCGTGTCATCCGTATGCTGACTACGCTCTCTCTGGTGGAGAACGACCTTGCGCCTAAGGGTCCTGTCAGAGTCTATATCATCGTGAAAGACCCTGATGGCAATGTGGTCACGAATTCGTCCAGCACCGGATTCGAGTGTGCGGGCGAAGCCCATACCGCATCCGCCTCACGCGAGGTGGACTATGAAGGCAGCGAGGTGGAGATGAGCATCTACCTGAACGACCTTCAGGATGTCTGCACCAAGGGCGTCTATACCGTCGAGGCCTACACCACTCAAGCCTTCCTCGGCTCTGCCGAGACGCTGCTCAGGTAGGCGGAATGATGTAATGAATGAAAAAAATCCGGGGTGAAAAGCCCCGGATTTTCATTTTTTCCCCGCATCAGTCCTTGTTCACATATTCGGCAGCTGCGCAGAGCTTCTCGTAGAAGTCGGAGCCGAAGCGGCGGATGAGAGGGTCTTTAAGGAACTGATAGACTCTCACTTTCTCTTCCCGCCCCTTTACGAAGGCATCCGCGCAGATGTCCCAGCGGTGCAGATTCAGGGCCAGAGTCCCGTTACCGAGTTCAGTGATGCGTATGGGATACAGCTGGCAGGAAATGGGCTTGCGGAAATCGCACTTGCCCTGGAACCAGCATCTTTCCATCGCACACAGGCGGCTCCCCTCGGGGTCGGTGTGCATATAGGCGCATTCCTGCGTGCCCGGGACAAGAGGGGTCACGATGTCCCCCTCGAAATCTATCTCGAAAAAGCCTTTGCTCTCGGCGGCTTCCCGTCCCGCCCCGCTCATAAGCGGCGAGAAGACAGGGTAGCAGCGCTCCACTTCCGCGATCTCGCTTTCTTCCAGCGGCGCACCGCAATCTCCCGCCTCGCAGCATTTCCCTCTGCATCTGGCGTAATCGCAGCTGAAATACTCCGAAATCACTTCCTCTGAAATCAGACAGTCGTCCACTTCCACGATTATCCCGTGCTGCTTTCCGAATCCCATACCTCTTAATATACGATATATTCTACTCTTCCTCCGCCGGCGATGGCCGAGAGAACCTGCTTCACTGATGAAGCGTCCACACTTTTCAGCTGAGCCTTGTACCGGCTCGCTATGTCCTTGCCCAGCGAATACCGCAGTATCGCCGCCTGCTCGATTCCCTCGCGGGACGCCCTCTCTCTCTCCAGCTCACTGCCCAGCCAGGTCTTGTGGAAATTCAGCTCCCTGTCACTTATCTTCATCGAAGCGATATCCGCGAGCAGAGACCTCAGCTGACTTATCGCCACCAGCGGATCCTCCGTGATAACTCCTTCCGGAAGACCATCCTCGGGAATCTGCCGCAGAGACAGATGCACGCTCATCCGCTCCGTCGGGAACAGTTCGTAGCGCCCGGTAACACTCACCGACATCCCCAGCTCCGGCAGTTCGGAGATGATTCTCTCCCGCAGAATCTTGAGAGCAATCCTGAAACTCATATCTCTTTCGGGGCTGAACGGCATCGCGGCGGTGAGCGCCATATTTACGCCCGGCACTCCATCTCCCGTTTTCATCATCGGGGCCCATTCGGTAAAGGTCTGCACAGATGCCGGTGCGCTGAGACTTATCGCAGGTCTGACTGAGTGTCTGGACGAGGTCTCGAACCCTCCCAGATAGCGCATAAGCTGTTTCTTCAGCTCGAATTCGTCGAGATTGCCCGTCAGGATGAGCACTCCGTCCGAGCAGTTGCGCAGCTGCGCGCTGAAATACTCGTCCGCCCGCGCGGGCAGATCGTCCCCCAGAGCCGCCAAGTCCCGCACCGCCGTATATCTGTAGTCGGGAATCAGGAGGCTGTCCATAAGGACATCCAATGCCTCCCTCTCCTTCCGCTGCCCGGCGAGGACGGCGGCCGCGCTGCTTTTGAAGAGCGGAAAGGCCTTCCTTTCCATCTTCCGGCTCGACGCGGTGGAGACCAGAGCTTTCAGCACGAGCTGAAGACGCTCTGACGGAGCCTCGCCGGAAAGGCGCATATCCGACTCCGTGACAGTGCAGGACAGGGATACCTTATTAGCTTCCAGCATCGAGCGGAACGTGCTTCCCTCCAGCCCGGCTATACTGTACAGGCTGAAAATGTCCTGCACGAAGCCGCCCTCGCCCCGGTGGAGCCCCGCCACTTTACTGTAGCCGCCGTTCAGCAGCAGGCAGTAACGGAAACTGCGCTCTGAACCGCTCTGCTTGTATATGACCCTCATCCCGTTCGAGAATGTCCACATCGTCCCGCCTGTGACGGGCTCCGCGACGGAGGATTTCAGCTTCACTTTCATCGAAGGTCCGGAAAGCTTCGAGCTGTCCGCCGCCACATTATGGAAGGAGGTATTGGCCGGGCTCTTGAGCCAGGCCGAAGAAAAGATGTCTCCGAGTTCCTCCACGCTCGGGCAGGAGGAGGTTGCGGGGGAGGTGAGGGAGAATTCCAGATTGGCCGAAGGCCCCAGAAGAGCGGAGATGAAAGAGTTGAAATACGGGACTTCGCGCTCGGCGCTTATCTTTCTGCTGCGCAGGTAATTGTCCTCTTCTTCGCAGGATGCGAGCGGGGCGGAGTAGAGGAAGGCGGAAATGCATCGCCGCTCGTGGCTTACAGGCTCTATGACGAAGAGTTCGCGAGCGAGGGAGTATTCCGCAGTACCGGCGCCTTTCTGGTCGAGGTCGGCGAAGATTTCGGCGCAGGCCTTCACCGCTTTTTCTATCTGCGAGGGCAGAGTCTTGACTGTCAGAGTGTATTTTTCGCACAGGGGCGAGTCGGCGCTGCTGCGGTATCGCCATTCCAGACCGCCGGACGCTATGCCGTGCAGTCGGAAATACTGGCTCACGCGGTGCTTTAATATGAATCCCAGCTCGGCTGCGAAAAGTTTCGTCACGGTGCTCTGGACGGTAGGCATCACGTCCGGGGGAGTTCTCGGAGAAGTGTAGCTTATGCTGAAAGCGGCCTCTTCACCCGAACTTTCGCGGTATCTGAGGACTTTCCCGCCGCTCGGCCTCCACAGCTGGGAGTTTCTTTCCGGAGACTTTTCGCGCGGGGTCACCATCATCGAGAAGACATCCATCCGCTCCCGGATCTGCGAACTGTTCACATCTCCGCTGATGATGACCGCCTGCTCGTAGGGATAACGGCTGCCGAGGGCGAAAAGCATCAGAAGGGTGGTGTCCGTCACGGCAGAGTCGTCAGTGTGTACGCCACGGAGCCGGAAGATATTGCAACTGTCGGAATATGAGACGAATCCGTCATCGTTGTAGCCGATGCCCCGGCGTGAGAGAAACTCGTAGGGCTTGTCTTTCCGGAAGTTCGGCAGGTCGGAGAGCAGCTCGCGTGAAAGAGCCTTCTCGACGGGTCCTTTCTGCACCAGAGCGAAATCGGCATAGCCCTTGCATTCAGAATCCGTGACTATGTAATATGAAATGCCGCTCGGCAGCGTTCCCGTCACCGTGTCAGAAGCCTTGGGCAGTGATACGAGCTTCTGGGCGTCTGCGGAAAAGCCGAAAAGCAGAAGGAGGGCAGCGGCGGCTGCGGCCAATGTTCCGGGCAGTTTCATATGACCAACATAAAGATATTTGCCTCGCCTGTATAAATCGAAACAAAATCGTAGCGCAAAAGTAAAATAAATTCGCTACATTTGTCGGCAATTGGTCCGAAAATAATAAAACTAAATATCATCGTTATGAAAAAAATCATCATTGTTTTAGCTTCTCTGGCCCTTTTCGCCGGAGTCGCTTCAGCCCAGGACATGGCTCAGGCCACCGAGACTTATAACAGCGGCGCGGCCGCTCTCTCGGACGGAGACAAGGCGAAGGCTCTCGAACTTTTCCTCCAGGCCCTTAAAGAAGGTGAAGCCTGCGGAGAGGACGGTGCGGAACTCGTGGGCAACTGCAAGAACATCATCCCTACCATCAAGCTTTCCATAGCCAAGGATTACATCAAGGCGTCAGATTTCGAGACTGCTCTTACCGCACTCGCTGAGGCCGTGCAGGCCGGAAAGACCTACGGATCCGACGAGGTTATCGCCGAGGCGGAGGAACTGATACCGCAGGTGAAGATGCAGAAGGCCACCGACCTCTATCAGGCGAAGAGCTTCGTAGAGGCTGCCGCAGCCTATAAGGAAGTTCTAGATGCCGAGCCTGCGAATGGTCAGGCCGCTCTCCGTATGGGTATGGCCCTGAATCAGGCCGGTGACAAGGACGGTGCCATAGCCGCTTTCGAGACGGCTGCCGCGAACGGTCAGGAGTCCGTGGCGAAGAAACAGATCAGCACCATCTTCCTCAAGCAGGGCGCTTCCCTGCTTAAGGCCAAGAAGTTCGCCGAGGCTGCCGAGAATGCCGTGAAGGCCACCGAGTATGACGACAATGCCCAGGCCTATCTCATCGCGGGTCAGGCATATCAGAACCTCAAGAAGTCTTCGGATGCGATAACCTACTACAAGAAGTATCTCGAGATATCTCCTGACGCGAAGAACGCAGGCGCGATAACCTTCGCAGTGGCCGCCCTCTATCAGCAGCTTGGCGACAAGGCGAACGCCCTGGAGTATTTCACCAAGATAGCTTCCGACCCTAAGTTCGGAGCTCAGGCGAAGCAGCAGATCGAGGCTCTGAAGAAGTAGTCTTCCGCACACGAATGTGATTGCTGAAGTTTTTTCGGGAATCACTGAAGGCGCTTAAGTTTCTATGCGTTATCTGGAACTTCTTGCACCTGCAAGGAATGCTGAAATCGGCATCGCGGCAGTGGACTGCGGTGCCGATGCGGTATATATTGCAGCGGAGGAGTTCGGGGCCAGAAAGGATGCCGGAAACAGTGTGGAGGACATCGGGCGTCTGTGCGGGTATGCGCACCGCTACGGAGTCAGGGTCTTCCTCACACTGAACACCATACTCTATGATGATGAGCTTGAGCGCGCACACTCCCTGATGCTGCGCTGCCGGCAGGCGGGCGTGGACGCTTTCATCGTGCAGGACACCGCCGTGATGACGTGGAAAGACATAAAAGTGCCGCTGCACGCTTCCACACAGTGTTCGATCCGCACGCCGGAGGACGCACGTTTCTACGAGAGCCTCGGATGTTCGCGTCTTGTGCTCGAGCGTGAGCTTTCTCTCGAGCAGCTGAGGCGCATACGCGAGGCGGTGGACTGCGAGCTGGAGTTTTTCGTCCACGGTGCGCTCTGCGTCTGCTATAGCGGACGCTGCTATCTTTCCGAAAACATAGCCGGCCGCAGTGCGAACCGGGGAGCCTGCATCCAGGCCTGCCGCTCGCTATATGACCTCGTGGACTCCTCGGGCCGCACTCTGGTCCGCGATAAGGCGCTTCTGTCCCTGAAGGACTACCGCCTTCTGGAACGCCTCTGCGACCTGGCAGCGGCCGGAGTGGACTCTTTCAAGATAGAAGGCCGTCTGAAGAACGCCTCTTATGTGAAGAACGTGGTCAGAGAGTATTCCCTCGCGCTTGACGGCCTGGTCGCCAAGTATCCTGACCAATATGCCAGGGCCTCTTTCGGCCGCGTGAGCGGGGGCTTTATCCCCGACAGCCGCAAGACTTTCAACCGGGGCTACACCTCACTCTACATAGACGGGCGGCGGGGGAAGTGGTCTTCTATGGACGCGGCTAAATCTATGGGCGAGCCTGTGGGTCAGGTCATTTCCGTCCGCGGGAAAGGCCGCGCCGCGATGGAGATTCTGCTGCGCCCGGAAGAGGGCGTCGTACTTCAGAACGGGGACGGGCTGTGTTTCGTCTCGAAAAGCGGGGTGACAGGTTTCCGTGCGGACGTGTGCGAGGGGAACCTCATCCTGTGCAAGTCCGTGGACGGCCTCTCGAAAGGGACTCGCCTTTGGCGCAATGTCAGCGCCGCCTTCGAGCGGGAGCTTGAGAAAAATATTTGCCTTCGCGAGATTCCCGTGTCGCTCTCGCTGGAGATCAGCGGCGGATTCCAGTTAGACATCCGCGCCCGCAGCGAGGACGGACGGCAGGTGTGGAGCCCGTTCCGTCTCGATGTGGACAAGGCCGAGAACCGCGAGCGGCAGCTCTCGCTGATAAGCGGGCAGCTGGGCAAGCGCAGCTCCATCTACTCTTTCCGGGTGGATGAAATGAAGGTCACGACAGCCGGAGGCTGCCTTCCGCTGCTGAGCGCCGCAACCCTGAACGCCATACGCCGTCTCGTTGCGCAGGACCTTGATGCTCAAGCCTGTAAGATGCGCCCGCTCGGGGGAGCTCTCCCTCGGGACGGGGTGGAAGCTCCGAAGGCCGATTATACGGCCAATGTGGCGAATTCCCTCGCCCGCTCCCTCTACGCCTCGCACGGCCGGGGTGATGTGGCTCCCGCGTATGAGCTTTCCCGTCCCGGCGGAGCCGAGCTGATGCGCACCCGCTACTGCATAAGATACGAATTGGGGCTCTGCCCGCGGCATCAGGGAGCGAAGGATAGCGGAAAACTGTTTCTTGTGAACAACGGCCGCCGTTTCGCTCTGGGTTTCGACTGCGGCAGCTGCGAGATGACCGTCTACGAGGCCGACTGTGAATGACTGAGATATGAAGATAGGGGATATTGATCTGGGTTGTCAGCCGGTGCTTTTAGCACCGATGGAGGATGTGACCGACGCATCTTTCCGCATTCTGTGCAGGGAGCAGGGGGCGGCTATGGTATACACCGAGTTCGTACCCTCGGACGGTCTTATCCGCGATGCGGCCAAGGCTATCGCCAAGATGCGCACCATCCCGCAGGAGGCTCCTGTGGGCATTCAGGTCTATGGCAATATCCCGCAGTCTATGGTGGAAGCCGCCAGGATGGCGGAGAACGCCGCCGAAATAGCCGGAGGCTACGGCTGTGACCTGGTGGACATAAATTTCGGCTGCCCGGTAAACAAGATTGCCGGCCGGGGAGCCGGCAGCGGGATGATGCGCGAGCCGGACAAGATGGTCGCCATCACCCGTATGATAGTCGATGCCGTCCGCAAGCCTGTCACGGTAAAGACCCGTCTGGGCTGGGACGAAAACAGCAAGATCATAGTGGAGCTTGCGGAAAGGCTTCAGGACGCCGGGATCAAGGCTCTCACCATACACGGGCGCACCCGCTGTCAGATGTACAAGGGCGAAGCCGACTGGACCCTTATCGGGGAGGTGAAAAACAATCCCCGGATGCATATCCCCATCATCGGTAACGGAGATGTCTCCACTCCGCAGCGCGCCCGCGAATGTTTCTCCCGTTATGGCGTGGACGGGATAATGGTCGGCAGGGCCTCCTTCGGCCATCCTTGGATTTTCCGCGAGATGAGGCATTATCTGGATACGGGCGAGCTGCTGCCTCCGCTGTCCGTGGCGGAGAGAGTCTCTCTCGCCAAGCGCCATCTCGCCCTTTCCATAGAACTGAAGGGGGAGAGCAGGGGAGTCTTCGAGATGCGCCGTCACCTGTCCTGCTATTTCAAGGGCCTTCCCGATTTCAAGGAAACCCGCATCCGTCTGGTAACAACTACCGATGTATCTGAACTGTACGACACTCTGGACTATGTCGCCGGGCGTTGGGGTGACACTCCTCTCGAGAATCCTGTAGGAGTTTACGGGATATGATCAGGAGAGTGAGGACAGAAGGGCGGAGCGGAAGAGCCGCTCTTCTTTTTCGCTGGAGAAAGCAGCCCGTATCGGGACATAGAAAAGTCTTTCTTTCAGATGCTCGGAGACAAAAGGACAGTCCAGCAGGCGCTGAGCATCCTTTTCGGTAGTGATGAGCGCAGCGGTAGGATACTCGCGTACGGCGGCCCCGATGCCGCAGATGTCCGAACGGGTGAAGCGGTGATGGTCCGGGAATGACAGGCAGCGCACTATTTTATAGCTGTCACTCAGGAACATACGCAGCGGCGTGTCATCAGCGATTCCCGAGAAGAGGATAGCCTTTTTCGAGTATATATAGCGTGGATTTCCGGACTCATAGACCTCTTTCGGAGTCTGATACTCTATTCCGGTGAAGAATACCTTTATGCTCTTGCCTTTTCCGGTGAAGGCCTCGCAGGTCCCGGGATTGTAATCCTTGAGGCCGAGTTCCCTTACTGAAGTCTCGCGGTCGCTGTCTTCCAGATATTTGGGACATTTGGTGACGATGACGATGTCTGCCGCATCGATTCTGGACGGAAGGTCACGAAGATGTCCCAGAGGCATCAGGGAGTCTTTCGTGAGGGGACGCGTGTACGGACTCAGGACTATATTGAGCGAAGCTCGCAGTGCTCTGTACTGGAAGGCGTCGTCAAGTACGATGAGGTTTGCTGCGGGCATTTCCTTGTCGAGGCAGCGGCGTCCCTTGCGGGAGGTCTGAAGGCCGGACGGGTCGGTGAGAAAGGCGCAACCCTCGATTCTGTTCTTGTCCACCGCCACGGTGACGGACGGAAAATTCTTCTTCATCTGCATAGGCTCGTCGCCGAAGAGGCTCGCGCTGCCGTCGGCGGTCACCTGCTGGAACCCCCGGCTATGCCGCTTGTAGCCGCGCGAAAGCACGGCTATGTTCTTCTGCGACCACTGCCCGCTGGAGAGCAGCGTTCTCAGAATCATCTCGGTGTGGGGCGTTTTCCCCGTGCCTCCCACAGCTATGTTGCCCACGCAGACCGTGGGTACCGGAGCCTTTGCGGATTTGAAGAGGAATCCGTGGTCGTAGCAGAAATGGCGAAGTCTCAAGGAGAGGCTGTAAGGAAAAAGAAGTATTCTGTCTATCATATAAAGTACCTTCCGGACCGGAAAGCTGCAATCAGCCCAATCCGCAAGGCAAATTTACGAAAAACTGCATAATTCTGTCTGAAGAAGAAATATTTGAACCTGAAGATCCTTCACAAAAACTTACCATCTGATTTTTTCATCATCACATAAAGCGAAAACCTCGAGCCAGAATATAAAGGCTCGGGTTTTTCGTCATTGCCGGCCCCGACCGGCAATCCCTTCGAGACCACGAGATGCCCGAGCACGTCGGGCATGACGGAACGCGCAACCTTCGTCATTGCCGGCCTCGACCTTCGTCATTGCCGGCCCCGACCGGCAATCTGAAATTTCCTAACTGATGAACAGCAGTTCGCGGTATTTAGGAAGAGGCCAGAGGCGGTTGTCCACTATTTCCTCCAGAGTGTCGATAGGCTTGCGCAGCGCACTGAGGCTCTCGGCTATTTCGTGGTAGGCTACCGCCTTGTCGTATTCGGAAGTCAAGGCATTGGCCCGGGAACGGGCATCAGTCATAGCGCTCACCCTCCTGTGGATTTCCTCGATGCAGGAATTGATGGTGCGCAGCGTTTCGAGCTCCGCTTCGCATCCGTCGAGGTTTCCGAAGACGGACTTGTTGTCCGAGAGTTCCTTGAGCAGACGGGATTTGTACTCGAGTGCGGCCGGGCAGATGTGGTTCGTCGCCATCCTGCCCATCACCCTGGACTCGATCTGCACTTTCTTGCTGTAGGTCTCCCATTTCACATCGACCCGCGCCTTCAGCTCGTTCGGCGTATAGACTCCGGTGGAAGTGAACATCTTCACCGAGTCCGGACTCAGGAACTCGCTTATCATCTCGGGGACACTGGTCCTGATGTCCAGGCCGCGTCTGAGGGCCTCCTCCTTCCACTGGTCGTCATAACCGTTCCCGTCGAAGCAGACCGTGTCGATGACCGAGGCGATGAGGGGTTTCAGGCTGTCCATTATGGCGATATTGCTCTTCGCTCCGGCTGCCATCTTCTCGTCCACGGCCGCTTTGAACAGGGTGAGCTGTTCCGCCACGGCGGCGTTGAGGGTCGTCATCGCTCCAGCGCAGTTCGCGGAGGAGCCCACGGCCCGGAACTCGAAGCGGTTGCCGGTAAAAGCGAACGGGGAAGTGCGGTTACGGTCGGTGTTGTCCACGAAAATCTCCGGTATCTCTATGATGCCCACGTTCTTGCCTTTCTTTCCGGCGATTTCTATCGCCGTGTCGGACGGTACGGTGAGCAGCTTCCTCAGGACATCGGTCATCGTCTTTCCGAGAAACGCGGAGATGATTGCGGGCGGAGCCTCGTTCGCGCCGAGGCGGTGGGCGTTGGTGGCCGTGGCTATGGAGGCTTTCAGCAGGGCGTTATGTTTCTGCACGGCCGCCAGGACGTTTACGAAGAAAGTCACGAAAAGCAGGTTCCCCTTAGGGTCTTTGCCCGGAGCCAGAAGCTGCCGTCCCGTGTCAGTCCCCAGAGACCAGTTGTTATGCTTGCCGCTTCCGTTCACTCCCTCGAACGGCTTTTCGTGCAGCAGGACCACGAAGCCGTGTTTGCGGGCGATGCGGTTCATAAGATTCATCAGAATCTGGTTCTGGTCGTTCGCAAGGTTCGTCTCGCAGTAGATGGGAGCGAGTTCGAACTGATTTGGGGCCACTTCGTTGTGTCTGGTTTTCAGAGGAATGCCCAGCCTGTGGCCCGCGATTTCCAGATCACGCATAAAGGCGGCCACGCGGGTCGGTATGGCTCCGAAATAGTGGTCGTCCAGCTGCTGGTTACGGGAGGAGTTGTGCCCCATAAGGGTGCGCCCGGTGATCATCAGGTCGGGCCTGTTCGCATACAGGCTCTCGTCCACGAGGAAATATTCCTGTTCCCAGCCCAGATATGAATATACCTTTCTGACGGCCGGGTCGAAGAGTCGGCAGATAGGAACTGCGGCGTCGGATACCGCTTTGAGGGCCTTCTTCAGCGGAGTCTTGTAGTCGAGGGCTTCTCCCGTGTAGGAGATGAAGACCGTAGGGATGCAGAGAGTGTCGTCCTGGATGAAGACCGGGGAGGTCGGGTCCCAGGCCGTATAGCCTCTGGCTTCGAATGTGGCTCTGATGCCGCCGCTCGGGAAGGAGGATGCGTCAGGTTCCTGCTGGACGAGGGATTTGCCGTCGAACTGCTCTATCACACCGCCCTTGCCGTCATAGTCGATGAGGGCGTCGTGCTTCTCCGCGGTCCCTTCCGTGAGCGGCTGGAACCAGTGGGTAGTGTGGGTCACACCGTGTTCGAGCGCCCAGGTCTTCATACCTGCAGCGACTCCGTCGGCGGTCTTGCGGTCGAGGGGACTGCCCTCATCGATACAGTCCAGAAGGGCTTTCAGAGTCGGGGCGTCCAGATACTTGTGCATTTTGGCGCGGTCGAAGACCAGGTCTCCGAAGTACTCGGAGACCTTCTTCGCCGGGCATTCAGCCTCCACGGGGCTTTTGCGGAATGACTCTGTCACCAGAGTGAGTCGGTCTATGTTCATAAGTTCGTTATAATTGATAGTCCGTATGAAACGGTTCCCGGCCTTTGCTGTGGGGAAGAGGACCGGGAACCGGAGGGGTCTGGAAAGGGGAGCCTGACTATACGGTCAGAATCTCCTTTTCCTTCGCGGCGACGAGTTCGTCGATGGACTTGATGTTCTTGTCCGTCACTTTCTGAACCTCGTCCTCCGCCTCTTTTTCAGTGTCCTCGGAGAGACCTTCGTTCTTCTGGGCTTTCTTCAGAAGGTCGATGGCATCGCGGCGAGCATTGCGGATACCCACCTTAGCGCTCTCTCCTGCGGATTTAGCCTTCTTTATGAGTTCCTTTCTGCGTTCCTCGGTGAGAGGCGGAACTACGCAGCGGATGACTTCGCCGTTATTCGAAGGCGTCAGGCCGAGATTCGCGTCCAGAATGGCCTTTTCCATCTTGCCGATCATATTCTTCTCCCAAGGCTGGATGACTATGGTCCTCGCATCCGGAGAGGATATGGAGGACATATTCGGAAGCGGAGTCGGGCAGCCGTAGTAGTCCACCGTCACGTTGTTGAAAATGGCCGGATTGGCCTTGCCTACGCGGTAGGTCTTGAGGTCCTCCTCGAGGAAGGAGATCGCGTCGCGCATCTTTCCGTCGGCAGCTCCGACGATTTCTTTTGCCCTGTCTGTCAGCATAGTATCATTGTTTATGTATTGTTCCTTTTTCGGGGTCAGACCGCCTTGGCGGCGGGACCGCTCAGGCGTGCACCAGCGTTCCGATTTCCTCGCCCTTGAGCAGAGCGGTCAAGTTCCCTTCGCGGTTCATATCGAAAACGATGACCGGCATACCTCCGGCCTCGCAAAGGGCGAACGCCGTGCTGTCCATTACTTTCAGGTGGTCGGCGAGCGCTTTGGAGAATGTGAGCTCCCGGTATCTGACCGCGCTCGGGTCCTTCTCCGGGTCTGCGGTGTAGACACCGTCCACGCGGGTCCCTTTCAGCAGGGCGTCCGCTCCGATTTCGAGCGCACGCAGGGCTGCTCCCGAGTCGGTGGTGAAGTACGGATTACCGGTGCCTCCCGCGATGAGCGCGACCCCGCCCTCCTCAAGCACTTTCACTGCGCTCTCGCGGACGTAGTAACGCGCTATGGGTTCCATAGGCGTGGCAGTGAACACTTCCGCCGCTATGCCCTGCGAGCGGAGCGCCATAGCGAGACCGAGGGAGTTTATGACCGTGGCGAGCATACCCATCTTGTCCCCGTTCACGCGGTCGAAGCCCTTGCCCACTCCCTGCAGGCCGCGGAAGATGTTCCCTCCGCCGTTCACTATGGCCACCTGAAGCCCCGCTCTGACCGCATTCGCGATTTCACGGGCGTAGGCGTTCATACTGTTTTCATCCAGGCCTTTTCCTGTAGGGCCGCCCAGACTCTCCCCGCTCAATTTGAGTAAAACTCGTCTGTACATCTTCTTGCCGTTCTTTCAATAGGAGAACAAAAATATCGGAAAATTATGAAACTTGCAAGAAAGAGCCTATATTTGCAGGCACGTATACAAACCGGATTAAATTCATTAAGACGATATGTTCATTTTCGACTCCTCCATCGGGAAGAAATTCATCCAGAGCATCAGCGGTGCTTTCCTTATCATCTTCCTCCTCCTTCACGCTACCATAAACTTTTTCTCTGTAGTGGATTCCTGCAGGGGTAAATTCGGCGTGGTCGCAGCCGATGACCAGCTTTTTTCGCCGGGTGACGGGCTTTTCAAGATAGGGTGCGACTTTATGTCCACCACTATGATTTCCGTTATGGTCCCTATCCTCGCCCTGGGCTTCATCATCCATATCGTCTACGGCATCTGGCTTACCCTGAATAATTATAAGGCGCGCGGAGGCTACAAGCGTTACGAGGTCTGCAGCAGGGCCGCCACCGATTCGTGGTCGTCTAAGAATATGGCCGTGCTCGGCATCGTAATCCTGGGCTTCATCGCATTCCATCTCTGTCACTTCTGGGCCAAGATGCAGCTGCCCGAGATGTTCGGCGTGGGCACTTACGAGAATAATCCGTACATCCTTCTGACCACCGTATTCGGGAAGTGGTATGTCCTCGCTCTCTACATCGTGTGGTTCATCGCCATCTGGTTCCACCTTACCCACGGCTTCTGGAGTATGTTCCAGACTCTCGGATGGAATGGGGCGAACTGGCTGAAGAGACTCAAGGTGATCGGCATCATCGTGGCCACCATCATCGTCCTCGCCTTCATCACCGTAGGAGTGAACGCCTACTGCGAGGCACAGGCGCTGCTCGCATAATTTTTGAGAAATAAAAAAGATTTATTACCTTTGCGGTCCCTATGTTGTGTAGGGATCGCAAATTTTATGTATTAACTAATTAAAGATCAAGACAGTGGACACACAAAGCTACAAAACTGTATCGCTTAACAAGGCTACAGTAAAAAAAGAGTGGGTTGTCATTGATGCTACCGATCTGGCACTTGGTCGTCTTGCTTCCCGCATCGCTCTTGTCCTCCGCGGCAAGACCAAGCCGGGATACACTCCTCACGTGGACTGCGGTGACAACGTCATCGTTATCAACGCCGAGAAAGTGGCCCTCAAGGGCAATAAGATGACCGATCGCGTCTATGTTCATTACACGGGCTATCCGGGTGGACAGAGATTCACGACGCCTAAGGAGATCCTTGCCAAGAGACCTGCCGAGCTGATTAGGAGAGCTGTTAAGGGTATGCTCCCTAAGACACGTCTTGGTGACGATATCCTCGGGAACCTGCACGTATATGCGGGTCCGGAGCATCCTCATCAGGCTCAGAACCCTAAGGTTATTAAGTTGGACGAAATTTAAACAGAGCAAATGGAACAGATTCACGCCCTTGGAAGACGTAAGGCAGCTGTGGCTCGCGTTTATCTTGCAGAAGGAAAAGGTGAAGTCCTTGTAAACGGACGCCCTCTCGAGAACTATTTCGCTGAGGAGTCTCTCCGTTACATCGTAAACCAGCCTTTCTCCGTTACCGGTACGGCCGGACAGTTCGACGTCAAGGTGACTGTCGCCGGCGGTGGCACAAAAGGCCAGGCCGAGGCTATCAGACTCGGTGTCGCCCGCGCACTCTGCGAGAAGGATAAGGAGGCTTATCGTTCTGCTCTCAAGGCTGCAGGATTCCTCACCCGCGACTCCCGCGAGGTCGAGAGAAAGAAACCTGGCCAGCCTGGTGCACGCAGACGCTTCCAGTTCAGTAAACGTTAAACCGCAATTACTGTTTTACTTTCACGCACAGCCCGGTTCCCAAACTTTCAGATTTTCGACAGGATGCGAATCCGCGAAACTGCCCGAATGTTGCCGGCGCTGCGGAAAATCAGGGAGACTGACCGGGGACGGTCACTACTTCCGGATTGATGAAAAGAGCCCCGAGACGGAAAGAACTCAGGGATTAGTAAAAATCAACAGAATTTTTAAAAGACAATGTCACGTACAAATTTCCAGGAATTGCTTGATGCAGGCGTTCACTTCGGACATCTTTCACGCAAGTGGAACCCGAAAATGGCTCCGTACATCTTCGACCAGAAGAACGGAATCCACATCATCGACCTGCACAAGAC
>JAUMVX010000079.1 GCA_030529945.1 Bacteroidia bacterium
CAAGATGAAAGAGGACGGAACATTCGAGAAGCTCGCCAAGAGAGAGCGTCTGCAGGTGGACCGTCAGAGAGCCAAGCTCGAGAAGAACCTCGGTTCCATCCGCGATATGAGCCGTCTCCCTTCAGCCATCTTCGTAGTCGACGTCCAGAAGGAAGCCAATGCCATTAAAGAAGCCAATCGTCTCAATATCCCGGTATTCGCTATGGTTGATACTTGTTGCGATCCTACCCCTATTGATTATGTGATTCCGGCGAATGACGATGCTGCTAAATCCATCGAATGTGTAGTCAGCGTTCTTTGCAAGGCCATCCAGGAAGGACTCGAGGAGAGGAAGCTCGAAAAGGACAAGGAAGTTGCCGAAGAGGAGGCTTCCGTAAAGCCTACGGCAAAAAAGCTCCGCGCCCGCAAGGGTGCACGTCCTGTGGATGTGGAGGCCGAGACCGCCGAGGCCGCCGAAGCTCCGGCAGCCGAAGAGGAGAAACCGGCAGAATAATTTAAAATCAGGAAATTATGCAGATTACAGCACAAGACGTAATGAAGCTGCGCAAGATGACCAGCGCCGGTATGATGGATTGCAAGAAGGCTCTCACTGAGGCTGAAGGCGATTTCAACAGGGCGATCGAAATCATCCGCGAGAAAGGCAAACTCGTAGCCGCCAAGAGAGCGGACCGCGAGACTACCGAAGGTGCCGTCAAGGCACGCGTGAAGGACGGCAAGGGTATCCTCGTCTGCCTCGGATGCGAGACTGACTTCGTTTCCAGAAACGAAGCGTTCCAGTCCCTCGCAGAGGCTGTGGCCGATGTCGCCATCGCCAATCTCCCTGCTGACCTCGAGGCTCTCAAGGAGTGCAGAATGGCTGACGGACAGACCGTCGCCGAGGCTATCGAAGCCCAGACCGGAAAGACCGGCGAGAAGCACGTCCTCGCGTACTACGCATTCGTCGAGGCTCCTTTCGTAAAGGAATACATCCACAAGGTGAACGGCAAGCTCGGCGCTCTCGTAGGCTTCAACAAGGAAGTTCCCGAGGCCATCGCCAAGGGTGTCGTAATGCAGGTCGCTTCTATGAACCCTGTAGCCATCTCCGCTGCCGACTGCCCTCAGTCAGTCATCGACAACGAGCTTGCCATAGCCGTCGAGAAGACGAAGGAAGAGCTTGTGAAGAAGGCTGTCGACGCCGCTCTCGGCAAGGCGGGCATCAATCCTGCACACGTGGACAGCGAGGCTCACATCGAGTCGAACACCGCGAAGGGCTGGCTCACTCCGGAGCAGGCTGACAAGGCCCGCGAGATCATCAAGACCGTAGGCGAAGAGAAGGCAGCTAACCTTCCTGAGCAGATGGTTCAGAACATCGCGAAAGGCCGTCTTCAGAAGTTCTTCAAGGAGAACACCCTCGAGGAGCAGGAGTACCAGATGAGCGATAACAAGGAGACCGTAAAGGCCGCTCTCGCAGCTGCAGACAAGGAAGCCAAGGTAGTAGTCTTCAAGAGATTCTCTCTGAACGACTAATCCTTCGCATTCGCGATAATATGAAATTGGCCGCACGCGCCCACGCGTCGCGGCCAATCTTGTTTTTTAGCGGCGCGGCCGAGTGCATCAAGATGTACAGTTTGAGGCCGATTTGCCCATCTCGATGTTCAAAAGTGCATCGAGATGTACGTTTTCCGGCTATTTTGCACATCTCGAAGTCAGGGATGCCGTTTCTGTTTTGCTTTGCAAAACAGAAACGGCCAGCGATTCACATCGATGGCCGTTTGCAATTCTAACCTAAAATTTAACCTATGAAAAAACTATTCGACTGGAATAATAACAATACCTGTGCCAAAAAATAAAACCGACGGAAAATTCCGTCGGTTTCGTCCAAATCCCACTCTTTTTGGGAGAATCAGTTATAATCTTCAGGATTCACTTAATTGTCGAGATCCTCGGATTTTACCGCTATGATGCGCACCTGCTGGAGAGGAAGGTCGCGGCTGTTCGTCTCCACTGCTGCAATCTTGTCGATGACGTCGAAGCCTTCGAGAGTCTCGCCGAATACGGTGTATCCCCCGTCCAGATGGGAGCAGCCCTCAGCATCCTGTACGATGTAGAACTGGGAGCCGGAAGACTCTTTCAGAGGATTGGCTGCATCGCCTCGGCGTGCAGCCGCCAGAGCACCCTTCTTGTGCTTATACTCCGGGACGAACTCCGCCGGGACGGTGTAGTCCGGGCCTCCCTTGCCATAGTCTGCGACTCTGGAGCTGTCACGGGTGTAAGGGTCGCCGGTCTGGAGCATAAAGCCCTTTATCACACGGTGGAAGAGAAGTCCGTCGTAATAGCCGGACAGGGCGAGTTTCGCGAAGTTCTCGCGATGCTTCGGAGTCTTGCTGTAAAGCTTTACCTTGATGGTGCCGAAGTTTGTGATGATGTCGAATACCGGCTCATCCGGGAGCTGTTTCACTTTTTCCATTGCGCTTTCCTGTTTTTGAATCATTTCCGCAGCCGCTATCGAGTCCAGCCGTGCCTGCTCGGCCGCTTCCTGTGCGGCCTTGGCAGCCGCCTTTTTCTGTGCGCCTCCGCAGGAGACCGCCAGTCCTGCCATTATGAGGCCGCAGGCTGCCAGAAGAAGAATGTTTGTTCTCATATGTGCTTGGAATTTGTTTTCCGGTTTTGCAAATATAATGTAAGTGATGATGAAAATAATAAGTTGGTACGTTTTTGTGAAGGATTTTTGTGGATAAATTTGTTTGTGAAGAAGGAGTGTACCGGGGTACACGACTGATGAACAAATGAATTTAGACCAAAAAGACGAGCAAAAGCACCAAGTTATTTTTTAGGAATCACTAAATTCGCGGAATATGAGACTGAAGTCATTGCTGAAGGATACGGCCATTTATGGTCTGAGCAGCATAGTCGGAAGATTCCTGAACTATCTGCTTGTCCCCCTCTATACATATAAGATATCCGCGGGCAGCGGCGGCTACGGCATCGTCACGAATCTGTACGCCTACACGGCCCTCTTCCTGGCGCTGCTCACTATGGGGATGGAGACCACCCTCTTCCGTTTCTCGAACAGGGACGGCGAAGACCCCGGCAAGGTTTACGGAACCATCCTAAGGCTCGTGGGAGGGGTGGCATTGGCCTTCGTGGCCGCCGTTATGCTCTTTCTGCATCCTATTTCGTCCGCGATGGGCTATGCCGCTCATCCCGAGTACATCGCCTGTATGGCGGTAATCGTGGCGATGGACGCGTTTCAGGCCATAATGTTCAGCCGACTCCGGCTTCAGGGCAAGGCGTTCAAGTTTATGCTGCTCAAGATGGGCTTCATCATCCCGAATGTACTTCTGAACCTCTTCATCTTCCTCGTGATGCCGAGTCTCTTCGCCGGCGCACCCGCTCTGGAGAGTTTCTATATCCGGGAGGACGGGGGAGTCGGCCTGATATTCTTCGCGAACCTCGTATGCACTGCCGGAGTGTTCGCGGGCTTCATTCCCGAGCTGAAGGGTCTGGGCTACGGCTTCGACCGCAGTCTTGCGCGCCGCCTGCTGAGGTACTCCTGGCCGCTGCTTCTTCTGAGTCTGGTGGGCATACTTAACCAGGTCGCAGACAAGATACTCTTTCCGTATCTCGTGCCGGGAGCGGAGGGCAAGGTGCAGCTCGGAATCTACGGGGCCTGCGTCAAGATAGCGATGATAATGGCTCTGCTCACCCAGGCCTTCCGCTACGCATACGAACCCATCGTCTTCAACGGCAGCCGTGACCGCAACAGTCCCGAGACGCTCGCGGACGGTATGAAATATTTCATCTGTTTCACGCTCGCGGCCTATCTGGCGGTGATTTTCTATCTGCCGCTCCTGCGTCACTTCATACAGAGCGAGTATTGGACCGGTCTGAGAGTCGTCCCGGTAGTGATGGCGGCTGAAATCTTTATGGGGATTTATTTCAATCTCTCGTTCTGGTACAAGCTGCGCGATGAGACCTGGTGGGGGGCTGTGATGAGTTCTGCCGGCGCGGCGGTGATGATTGCCGTGAACGTCATCTTCGTGCCGCGCTACGGCTATATGGCCTGCGCGTGGGGCGGTTTCGCGGGCTACGGCAGCGCGATGCTGATGAGCTGGTTTGTCGGCCGCCGCAAGATGCCGGTCCCTTACGATATGAAGCGCATCTCCATCCTCGTCTCGCTGGCCCTGTGCCTTCTCGCCATCTACGCTTTCCTGCCGGACGGCTGCTCCGCACCCGTCCAATTATCCATCGGCACTCTCCTCCTTCTTCTCTACGCCGCCGCCGCGTACCGGATTTTGAAATGACCCTTCCGGGCCCGAGAGCCCCCTTCCCGCGCTGACAGCTCATCCCTGACTTCGAGATGTGCAAAATAGCCGGAAAACGTGCATCTCGATGTTTCGTCGGTTGACACTATCTTTGACTTGAACTGAAAAAAGTTGACACTGTACGGGGACAAAAAGTACAGTGTAATG
>JAUMVX010000035.1 GCA_030529945.1 Bacteroidia bacterium
CTCTCCACTCTCCACTCTCCGCGTGCGAGCATTCCAAGGTATAAAGGTATATATTATTTTCTTAAAACCTGCGATTATTAAGCGATTTCTTTACTTTGCGAACAATTTAAAATTATTTAAATGTTTTTGTTTACACTTTCCCTTTGTTAAATCTTCAAAATGCTTACATTTGTACAATGACTGAAAGAATGATTGATTATAGAATATGTACGATTTAGCAGTGATTGGCGGCGGCCCCGGAGGGTACGTCGCCGCAGAGAGGGCCGGAGCCGCCGGTCTCTCCACGGTTCTTTTCGAGCGGAATTCGCTCGGCGGAGTGTGTCTGAACGAGGGTTGCATACCTACGAAGACTCTTCTGTACAGCGCGAAGCTTTACGATTATGCCCGGCATTCCGACAGATACGGAGTCAAGGTCGAGAATCCTGATTTCGACTACGGAAAGATATTCGACCGCAAGGAAAAAGTGGTTAAAAAACTAGTCGGCGGCATAAAGATAGCTATGCGGAACGCCGCCGTGACGGTGGTGAACGCCGATGCGTGCATTTGCGGCAGGGATGCCGACGGAAACATAACGATCAGCGCGGCGGATACTGACTACGTGGCCCGTAACCTGCTGATCTGCACTGGCTCCGAAGCCGTGGTGCCACCGATATCGGGTCTTGCCGAGGCTGGCGACGCCATTATGACGAACCGGGAGATACTCTCCCTGCGGGAGCGTCCGGAGGAACTGGTAGTCATCGGCGGCGGCGTGATAGGAATGGAGTTCGTCAGCTTCTTCAACTCACTCGGCACGAAGGTCACGGTAGTGGAGATGCTTCCGAAGATTCTCGGCCCTGTGGACGATGAGATTTCCTCGATGCTGCAGGGCATCTATGCCAAGAGAGGAGTGGAGTTCAGACTCGGCTGCAAGGTCACGGCCATTGAAGGCGGAGCCGTCGTATATGAAGATCCCGAAGGCCATATCTGCCGTGCTTGCGGAGACAGGATTCTGATGAGCGTGGGACGCAAGGCTCGTCTGAAGGGTTTCGGGCTTGAGGATCTCGGAGTGGAGTGCGGCCGGGGTATCAAGGTGGACGCTCAGATGCGCACGAATGTGCCGAACGTCTATGCCGCGGGCGATGTGACCGGCTTCTCGATGCTGGCGCACACCGCGAGCCGCGAGGCTGAAGTCGCCGTGAACACCATTCTGGGCCGCAGCGATGCGATGAGCTATGATGCTGTTCCGTCCGTAGTCTATACGAACCCGGAAGTCGCGTCCGTCGGTCTCACGGCAGCCGCAGCTGCGGCGTCTGGGCTTGAGGTCAGGGAGCTGAAGCTTCCTATGGCGTATTCCGGCCGCTTCGTGGCGGAGAACGAGCGCGGCGAGGGCCTGTGCAAGGTCGTCGTGGCCTCCGGCAGCGGCAAGGTTCTGGGCGTCCATATGCTCGGGACTCCGTCGAGCGAAATCATCTCCGCCGCCTCCGTCGCCATCTCGCAGGGTATGAGCGCGCAGCAGCTCCGCACCGTCATCTTCCCACACCCTTCCGTCTCCGAAATCCTGAAAGAGACCCTCTTCACTCTCTGACGGAGCTTTTGAGAAGCTGTTTTGAAATGGTTCCCGAACGAAGCATTATCTTGGAACAGCTTCCTATGCCGCATCGGGCCGATGCGAAATTGATAGAGATTGCACCTCTTCCGATAGAGATTCGACTGTCCGGAAGAGGTGCATTGCTTTATTTGCCCTATATTTGCGCGGGCGTGTCATCTGCACGCCGATAGTCTGTGCCGATGAAAAGACTGCTTGCTGTTCTGACGTTATTTATCCTGTGGCTGAATCTTCCTGCCGCCGAGTCCCTGTCGTACAATGTCGGGGACGGCCTCAGCAGCCGCAGGGTGTATCAGATAAAAAGCACTTCCGACGGCTTTCTCTGGATATACTCTTCCGGCGGACTGGACCGTTTCGACGGAAGCGGATTCCGCCATTATCAGCTGGACGACAGAGCGGTGTCGAGGGATGCCGTACAGTCCGCTACGCGGCTTAAACTGGACGGGGACGGCCGGCTGTGGGTGGCGTTCCGTAACGGGAAGATGTACAGGTACGACGCCCTTATGGACCGTTTCGACAGAGTGGCGGAATTGGCGGAGGTGAAACTGAACGATATTTTCTTCTCCGCAGACGGGGGCCTTCTGCTGGCATCCGGGGACGGTATTCTCCGTTACCGGGCTGACAGTCTGCAGCATCTGGGCTTAGTGGGAGTAGAGGTCAATTCGATCAGCCGTGGCTCCGGCGACCGGCTGTGGATAGCGTCGGAGAAAGGACTTTACAGGGCGGCCCCCGACGGCTCGGGAGCGGCGCGTCTTGGGGAAATACCCGGATGGCAGATTCTCTCCGTCCTCGAATATCGGGGGAAGCTGTACATCGGCACCTTCTCCGACGGGGCCTGGTCGTTCGATCCGGAAAGCGGCGCACTGAACCGTATAAAGGGGATTCCGGCTCTGCCGGTCAGGGTGTTCTGCCCGGGGCCGGACGGGAAACTGCTTGCCGGAGTCGACGGAGCCGGCATCTTTCTTCTGAATGAAAGCGGCGATGCCGCCGACAGGATATGGGATGACGGAGAACTGTCCGACGACACCATATCCGACATAGACGTAGACGGGGCCGGGCGGATATGGGCGGCGACCGCTACGGACGGCATAAACTGCATCCTGCCGGAGCGCAATCCCGTACTCTGGACAAGACACGAGGACGGACGGCGGCAGTCTCTCTGCCAGAATCACGTGAACGCCATATTCACCGACCGCGACGGTGATTTCTGGTATGGGACGAACAGGGGCGTGAGCCTGCGCGGCAGCGGCGGATGGCGGCACTTCCTCACAGAGGAGGGGAACGTGATACTCGCTCTGGCACAGGACAGGAACGGGGATGTCTGGGCCGGAGGCTACGGCTGCGGCGTATATGTCATCGACAAGAAATCGGGCGTGGTGAGACGTGTGGAGGACTGCCCGCTGAAATACGTCTATTATATCTACTCCGATGATGAGACCCTGTGGATAGGGGGTCTGGACGGAGACCTGTACTCTTACTCTCTTGAAGACGGCCTCTGGACGGGTTTCGAATCCGACTGTGTCGGGGACATCTGGCCGGACGGCACGGACGCGCTATGGCTTGCGGGCTGCGCGGGACTGGGACATCTGGACAAAAGGACCGGTGATTTCGTCTGGCGGCGCGACTTCGGCGGTGTGACTCTGAAATACGCCGTCAGGGCGCTCTTCGTTTCAAGCGACTCCACGCTCTGGCTCGCGACCGACGGTGACGGACTGATCCACTATGACCCTTCCGGAGACTCGACCGAACGCTTCACCACTGCGAACGGCCTGCTGTCGGACTCGGTGATAAGCGTGCACGAAGACAGGGACGGCCGCATCTGGCTGACGACGGAGGAGGGACTCTTCTGGCTTGACACAGTGCGTAAGACCATCATAGCGGCGGATGACCTGCTGGGGATTTCCGCCGGAATTTTCAACCCTAATTCCGCCTGGCTTTCCGCTGACGGGGCGCTGTCTTTCGGTACATCCGAGGGAGTCCTGACTTTCCACCCTTCCGAGCTGGACTATTTCTCAAATCGGGACAGACGGCTGATATTCACGGATCTGAGCGTCAATTATGACAGGATTGTCCCTGGGGACAGGCTGCTTCCCCGCAGTCTGGACAGCATCGACGGTCTGGTTCTGCCTTTCAGGTCTAATTCCTTCTCGCTCTCGTTCTCGTCCGTAAAGAGCGGTTCGGATTTCCGGGTAAGATATGAGTATAAGCTTGAGGGGTACGACCTCCGGTGGATTCCGGCCAAGGCCTCAGGCAAGGCTGATTATGTAAAGGTACGTCCCGGACGTTACAGCTTCATCCTGAGGGCGGTGGACAAATATACCGGCGAAACTCTCTCCGAGCGCGTACTACCTCTCACCGTCCGCCGTCCGGTCGCCCTGCGCTGGTGGGCGTGCCTCGCCTATACCCTGATGCTCTCGCTGCTGCTGACGATGTTCCTCCGATACAGGCGCAGCCGCAGATATGAAGAGCGGGTCCGTGAGAAGATGCGCACATTCGTAAGCGTCGCCCACGACCTCAAGACACCCGTCTCGCTGATCAAGGCCCCGCTGAGCGACCTCGAGAATATGGATGACCTGCCGGAGGCGGGCCGCCGCGCCATCGGCACGGCTTCCGCCAATGCTGACAAGCTGATGAGTATGATATCGCAGCTTCTGGACTTGCGCAAAGCCGGCGATGCGGGCGAAACCCTGGAGCTGACGATGACTGACATCGGTGCCTATGTGTCCTCCCTTCTGGAAGATTTCCGCTCGGCCGCCGTCCATAAGGGGCTTGAACTTACTCTGGACGTGTCCTCCGATATGCCCGAGGTCGCCGTGGACTGCAGAAAAATCTCCCTCATAGTGAACAATCTGCTTTCGAATGCTGTCAAATACACTGAAATGGGCTACATCTCCGTAGAAATATCGCCCTCGTCCGACTGCTGGACGCTGAAAGTGAGCGACAGTGGGCGAGGCATTCCGGCGGACGAGATTTCCCGCGTATTCTCCGACAGCTTCAGAGCTTCGAATGCTGTGGACGTCGAGGGGGGCGGCATAGGCCTTATGATCACCCGCCAGGTGGTCAGGGACCACAGGGCCGACATATCGCTCCGCAGCGCCGAAGGCAAGGGCTCCGTCTTCACCGTGACTTTCCCTTACAGATACAGGGGAGCGGAAATCATAGGAGATTCCGTAATAGAGGGCGTGATGCCCGAAGCTGTGCGGGGCGGATTGTCCGCGGAGCGGGACACCATACTTGTAGTGGACGACGAGCGTGGAATGACTGACTATCTCTCTTCGGTGCTTTCTGCCGAGTATGACGTGCTGACAGCGGCGGACGGGGGAGCGGCATTGGAATTGGCGCGTCAGCGCAATCCGGACATCGTCGTCACCGACCTGGTTATGCCCGTGCTGTCCGGGGAGGACCTCTGCCGGATGCTCAAGTCGTCGGTGGAAACGAGCCACATCCCTGTCATCCTCCTGACCGGAGTCAGCGACAGGCAGAGCATCATTTTTGGACTCGAAGCCGGAGCCGACGACTATATCGTCAAGCCGTTCGACTCTTCCGTGATGAAGGCGCGCATACGCAATCTGCTCTCCGAGCGGCAGCGTCTCCGCGAGGCCATAATGTCCGCGTCCCTTCCCGCAGAAGCGCCCGCGCCGGACTACGGGAACCGTCTGGACAAGGAATTTATGGACAAGGTTATGGCCGTGATGGAAAGGGAATATTCCCGGCAGGATTTTTCCATAAACGGTCTCTGTATGGAAGTGGCGATGAGCCGCACTTCTTTCTACAACAAGCTCAAATCTCTCACGGGTCAGGCGCCGAACGATTTCATCCGCGTCTATCGGCTGAACAGGGCGAAAGAACTTCTCGCGGAACACTGCCGTTCCATAGCCGAGGTGTCTGATATGGTGGGCTTCGCCGACGCCAAATATTTCAGCGTCTGCTTCAAGAAACAGTTCGGAGAAAGCCCGAGCAAGGTCTGAAAACGGCATTCCCCGCTTTTTGTCAGCGGACAAACCTATTTCGACATTCCGTCAACCTCCCCCGGACATCAGTAAAGTATTTTTGCATCGGGTGGGTCCGACTAAAGGCCCTACCCGGTGCAAATTACTGATAACCGTTTTTACCCACCTGATTTATGAATACTTATCTTGGGCTTGACCTTGGCGGAACCAAACTTCTCGTCGGAGAAGTGGACAGTTATGGCAACATCTTGAAATACAAACAGTACGAATCCGGCTTCTTCAATCAGCAGGCTGCGGTTCAGATCATCGGGAATTCTCTGGACGACTACATCACCTCCGTAGGATGGGCGGGAGAACAGCCTCCCACCGCGATGGGCGCGGGACTGATCGGAAGGGTGGACCCCAATGCCGGGATATGGCATCAGATCGACCCGAACAGGACGCAGCCGATAGCTCTGGCCAGGATGCTTTCCGAGAAATACGGAATGCCGTGCCGGATAGACAATGACGTGAAGAGCGCCACCCGGGCGGAACGCGTCTGGGGCGTAGGCCAGTTCTCGAAGAACTTCATATATATAAATGTAGGTACCGGCATCGCGGTGGGGACGGTGGTGAACGGTCGCCAGATAAGAGGCAGCCATTTCAACGCCGGAGAAGCCGGCCACACCCAGGTGGGGGTCGGCATCGGCATACGCTGCTGCTGCGGAAGAACGGACTGCGTGGAATCGATAGCTTCGGGGTCCGGGATAGACAGCTGCGCCCGTCTGCTCAAGGACAGGTACAGGACTTCCCTCACCATCCCTGCGGACGAGGGCCGGAGGGTCGATTTCAGGGAAGTGCTCGATCTGAGCCGGACCGGAGACGAACTTTGCACCGTTCTGGTGGAGAATGCAGCCTGCGCCATCGCCAACCTCATTATGAATCTTGTGCGAATTACCGATCCCGACACCGTGGTGCTGGGAGGCGGGATAGTGTCCGAAGAACTGATGTATGACAAGGTGCTGGCCCGCCTGAGCCATCCTACGATGCGCTTCGTCACGAACGGAGTCGTCCTGACTAAACTCAATCCCCGCTTCATCGGCCTGCTCGGGGCCTGCGCCGTTGCTATGGATATGTAGAACAACGAATCTAACCATTATATCATTATGAACAGAGTATTTATAATCACGAGCATCCTGACCGTATTCCTGTGTCTGCTTCTGTCGGAGCGGACCTTGGCGGCACAGGGGATTGTCAAGGCTCAAGGAGTCATCATTGACAACTCGAAACAGCCTGTCATCGGAGCCGGAGTCTTCGAGAAAGTCAATGCCTCGAACGGCACGGTCGCGGACATCGACGGACGCTTCTCCATCGATGTGCCTCAGGGGGCCGTACTCGTTTTCTCTTCCGTAGGCTACAAAACGGTGGAGATTCCGGCTTCCTCAAATATGAACGTCATCCTCGAAGAGGACGCGATGGCTCTGGACGATGTCGTAGTCATCGGTTACGGCACGCAGAAGAAGGAATCCCTGACCGGAGCCGTCACGGCCATCAAGGCTGACGAAATCCAGACGACTAAAACTGAAAGCCTCATCAGCAACATCCAGGGCAAGATGTCCGGACTTCTCATACGTCAGAAGACCGGTGAGCCTGGAACATTCGACAATATGATCAGTATCCGGGGATACGGCACTCCGCTCATCGTCATCGACGGCATCACCAGAGAGGGGACAAGCGAATTCGCCCAGTTGAATTCCGAGGACATAGAGAGCATTTCCATTCTGAAGGATGCGTCGGCCGCCATCTACGGAATGAATTCAGCGAACGGAGTCATCATCGTCACCACCAAGAAGGGAAAGAACGAACGTCCGCGCGTTTCCTACAGCGCTCTCGCCGGTATGAAACAGCCTACCGGAATGGAGTCCACCGTGGATGCATACACCTACAGGCTTATGGCGAACGAGATGGCCCGGAACGGCCAGACCGCCCCGCCTTACAGCGATGATGTGCTCGAAAAGTACAGGACCGGCGCCGACGGCTATCAGGACTGGGACTGGATCGATATGTATATGAAGAAGCTGGCCTTCCAGCAGAACCATACGCTTTCCGTAAGGGGCGGCGGCGAGAAGACCCGCTACTTCATAAGCGCCGGTTACAATAATGACAACGGTCTTCTCAAGAGCGACATCCAGTGGTACAAGAGATACACCCTCCGTTCGAACGTGAACATAGAGCTTGCGAAGGGTCTGGAGCTCAATGTCGGCGTATCGGGCCGTTTCGATCAGACCCAGAGAGCCCACGAGGACTTCCAGTGGACTTTCAAGACCTTGATGGTCAATGACCGCGGCGTCGGCCCATATACCATAGGAAGCGATACCCATCTTTCCCAGATTGAACCGGAAAGCAAGAATCCGGCTGCGCTTGTCACAAAGGAAGGCAACGGATACCGTCAGAACAGGAATACCAGCTACCAGACCAATATGGAGCTCAAGTGGGACCTGCCGTGGATAGACGGCCTGAGCCTCAGTGCTCTCGGCTCATTCGACGGCTATGTCAGAAACACTTCCGACCTTACGCGAAGCTATCAGATTTATGACTATTACACGGACGAGCCGAAGGGCAGCAAGGATACGGATTCATATACAAGCACGATGAATCTCTTCACCAAGGTTTACGGCAGACTGCAGGCGAATTACGCACATTCTTTCGGAAACCATAACGTCGCGGCCACCGCAGTCGCCGAAATGTCGGAGTCCAGATGGGATTACCTTTCCGGCAGCAGACAGTACAGCGATTTCTACTCTAACGACATCCTCGACCAGGCAAGTTCGGGGACTGCGTCCAATGCGGGAAACCGCTCATACAGCCGTCTCGCCGCCTATCTCGGACGCGTGAACTACGATTACGCGGGCAGATATCTTCTGGAAGCCGTAGTCCGTTACGACGGTTCATACCGTTACGCTCCCGGACACAGATGGGCGTTCTTCCCTTCGGTCAGCGCGGGCTGGAGACTTTCCGAAGAACCGTTCATAAAGGATAACCTGAGCTGGGTTTCCAATCTCAAGCTGCGCGCCTCCTACGGCAAATCCGGCTATGACGCGGGCAACGAATTCGCGTATATCTACGGCTATTCCAAGGGTTCGAGCAATTATCTCTTCGACGGACAGACTATGACGACCGCTATGGTGGCTCCGGGAGTGGTCACCGACCTGCTTTCCTGGGTCAAGTCGGAGATTATGAACGTCGGACTGGACTTCGGCTTCTTCGGAGGCAGGCTCTATGGTTCAGTCGAGGCCTTCCGGCGCTACAATGACGGAATCCTCGCAAACAGGAGCATCAATGTGCCGAACACATTCGGAGCTTCTTTCCCGCAGGAAAACATCAACTCCACCTTCAACAGGGGAATCGAGTTCGAACTCGGGACGAAGGGCAATGTCGGCGATGATTTCTCGTATGACGTGAGCGCAAACTTCACCTACGCACGTTTCCAGTACGGCCATTATGAGGGTGAGACTTATTCCAGCTCCTATGACAGATGGCAGAACTGCGTCAGCGGCAGAACTATGGGCGGTTTCTGGTGGCACGACCAGGGAATGTTTATGGCCAAATATGACGGACAGTACGAGAACATAAACGAATATGAGACCGCTCCGCTCATCGGCGGCTCGTCCGGAAACTCGAAATGTCTCCCCGGTTCGTTCAAGATACTCGACCTCAACGGCGACGGAAAGATCGACTACTCCGACCAGGTTCCCGAATTCTGGGGGACCGGCACGAATCCGCCTATCCAGTACGGTATGAACATCGGTCTCAGGTATAAGGACTTCGACCTCAACATCCTTCTTCAGGGCGCAGCCGGATTCAGAATCGGCTATGCCAATGATGACGTGTGGGGATACGGCTCGAAGACCAACCCTACGCTTATGGCCAAATACCTTGACAGATGGCATACGGAGAGCGATTCCGCCGACCCTTACGACCCTAACACGACGTGGGTGTCAGGAACGTATCCGGCGCTCCGCAAAAGCTTCGACGGTACGACCGACAACGGCAATTCGTGGACGGTCGGAGCCATATCATTCTGGAATCCGGACGCCACATACCTGCGCGTAAAGAGCGTGGAGGTCGGCTGGAACATTCCGCAGGCACTGTGCTCCAAGATGGGTTTGAGCGGCGGCCGCGTCTTTGTCAACGGCTTCAACCTTTTCACCTTCTGCAACAGCCGGCTCAAGAACGCCGACCCGGAGAGGGAAGAGCGGGACTGGGGAGCGAACCTCGCCTATCCGCTTATGAAAACCTACAATTTCGGTCTGAACATTAACTTTTAATCGAGAGAGCGATGAAACTGAACATAAAGAAACTTACGATGTCTGTCCTGTGCGCCTCCCTGCTTGCGGGACTCGCCGGCTGCGACAGTTTTCTCGGCGAGCTGAAACCTCTGGACAAGGTGTCCGGCGACCAGCTCACGCTTAGCGACGGGGGCATGAAGGCCCTGCTCGCCAACATCTATACGAGAGTCCCGATGGAGGATTTCACTTACAGACCTTTCTCCGGCTTCAATTGCCGGTATTATGACGGTGTCAACGGCACGAGCAACATAGCCTTTCTCACCGATGAGGCGTACCGCAGCGAGGGGGACGGCAGTGTCGGCCCCGAGACCTTCAGCTATTGGAGCGGCGCGTATTCGGATATCCGTCAGGTGAACCTGTTCCTCGAGAGCGTGGAGACTTCCCTTTCCGAAGGAAACATCTCCGAGGCGGACGCGGCCCGCTACAAGGGTGAAGGCTACTTCGTCCGCGCATATGTTTACTTCGCTCTGGCGAAGAGATACGGCGGCGTGCCGCTTATCGACCACGCTCAGGACAAGGATTATGTCCCTGGTGACGAAAGCTCCATCAAGGTTCCCCGCAGCACGGAGAAGGAGACTTGGGAATTCATTCTCGCGGATTGCGACCGTGCGGCCGGATCCCTTCCGGAACAGCTCGGCAGCTCCGACAGATATAGGGCAAGCAAGTGGGCGGCCCTCGCCCTCAAGTCAAGAGCGGCTCTCTTTGCGGCTTCCGTCGCCAAATATTCAAGCAGGGCTCCTCTTGCGGGCGATGCCGTGACGCAGCAGCTCGTCGGAATGAACGCCTCCGATGCGGATGCCTTCTACAAAGCCTGTATCGATGCGTCTGAAAACATCATAAACAATTCCGGCAAGAGCCTTTATATGCCGAATCCGTCATCCGCTGCGGAAGCCGCCAAAAATTATCAGCAAATATTCCTGTCTGACCCGGACGAGGAGGTGATTTTCTCCCGCGCGTATCTGGACGGCACCGTCTATTCGTCGCAGGGACACAGCTATTCGCAGAATTATGTCCTTTCACAGGTCAACTCGGGCGGTGCGCTCCGTTACGGAAGATTCAGCCCGTCGCTGGACCTTGTGGATACGTATGAGGATTATGCCGATGACGGCAGCGGAAGCAGCGCCCCTGTCGTGACCCGCACGGACGGCAAGGAGACCCCTGTCGCGAAAGTTGCGGAAGGCAATGTGAATGTGGCCGACCCGTATGTCCATTACGCGACCCCTTACGGGCCTTTCGAGAATAAGGACGCACGGCTTCTCGCAAGCGTCATTGTCCCCGGCTCCAGTTTCGGCGGCACACAGATTATCCTGCAGGGCGGAATCATTTCTGCGGACGGAAAGTGTTCCATCTATTCCAACGACCCTTTTGTCGGCAAGGACGGCAAGACGTACTATGGCCTCGGAGGACAGACCTCCAGTTCCGCGTCCGGATTCTTCAACCTCGGCGGTTCTGAGGACGGAAATTACCCGACCTCGGGTTTCTCGGTAAGAAAGTATATGGAGGAGTTCTCGCCCATCTCCGGAAGCAATAACGCCTCCACTACGGCCTACATCGACATCAGACTGCCGGAAATCTATCTGAATTATGCCGAGGCGGTCGCCGAAAGCGGTCAGGGCAGCACAGCCGCCGCCAAGAATCTTCTCAACGCCATCAGACATCGTGCGGCTCATACGGACGATATCGAAGCCACGCTGGACAATGTTCTGAAAGAACGCAGGGTCGAACTCGCATTCGAGGGCAAGCGCTACTGGGACCTCATCAGAAGAAGGGAGATGCATACGCTTTTCGACCAGTACAAGCGTTCCGTCCTCATCCCCGTACTCGACCTCCGCAGCACGACTCCCGACTACATCTTCGTCAGGGCGTATGCCCACGGCGACGAGAGGAAGAACGGCCTCACGTTCCAGAGCCAGTCTTATTATGCAAGCATTCCGGGCATCACCACCAGCGGTCTTGTCCAGAATCCGGGTTATTAACAGAAAAAACAGAAACAGATATGAAACGCATATTATTATTCCTTTCCGCTGCGGCGCTGCTTTTCGCCGGATGTCAAGTGGACAACTACGACGCTCCGGACGCACAGGTTTACGGTACTTTCCTCGATGAGAAGACCGGTGAACTTGTAGGCACCGACATAGAGAACGGCAACTCCATAATCGTGGTGGAGCAGGGGTTCGAGAATCCGTCGAACCAGTATTGGAACATAAAGAATACCGGAGAGTACAGGAACAATTTCGTATTCTCGGCGATGTATGACATCAGATTCGAGAACTGCAATTTCTATCCGTTCTCTATGAATGACGTGAAGATAAAGAAGGGTGAGAACAAGCTTGATTTCACGGTGACTCCGTATATCCGCTTGGTCAGTCCTTCCATAGTCAGGGATAACGGAAAGATAATCGCGAAGTTCCGTCTTGAGGCCGGAAAGCCCGAGGTCAGACTTAATTCCGTACAGCTTTTCGCTTTCTCGGATATGTGGGTGGGAAACAGCGTGAAGTACTCCCTCTCGGGAGGTACGGACAGACAGTCGTTCGACAGCGTCCCGATAGACTCTTCGGTCGAGTACACACTTTCCATAGACCTTGCTGAGAACAAGAATTCCTTCAAATACACCGGCAAGAACTACTATTTCAGGATAGGCGCACTCGCTTCGGTTTCCGGGGTGGGTACGGTAAGGCATAACTACTCGCCTCTGACGGCGATAAAATTCTGACCCTATGAGAAAGATACTGCACATTCTGCCGGCGGTTCTGTCAGTTTTCCTGTGCGTGAACCTGTCCGCGGTGAATCTGAAGTCGGTTTACAGCTGCAGACCCGACGATCCCGGAGCTCTCTATTTCACGCCGGAGGAGTTCGGTTTCAAGGCTGACGGAAAGACCGACGTGTCCGAAGCACTTCAGGAGGCCATCT
This sequence comes from Bacteroidia bacterium, assembly GCA_030529945.1. Classification (GTDB taxonomy): domain Bacteria; phylum Bacteroidota; class Bacteroidia; order Bacteroidales; family UBA932; genus Cryptobacteroides. The sequence goes on from JAUMVX010000035.1 coordinate 12,774, forward strand.
ACAGGGTCAAGAGGGAGAAGAACTTCGGGATACTCTTCATCCCCGAGGGGAAATACCGCATCAGCAGGACGATCTACATCCCGAAGGCCGTCAGAGTCATCGGCTACGGAAAGAACCGTCCGGAGTTCATCCTCTCCCGGAATTCTCCCGGCTTCGACAGGGATGTCGAGACGGACAAGGGCAAGTCCGCCTATATGTTCTGGTTCACCGACGGAATCGTCGAGGACGCGAGCCGCGTCAGCGACGCCAATGCCGGGACCTTCTACAGCGCGATGTCGAATGTCAATGTCCGCATCGAGGACGGCAATCCCGCTGCTGTGGCGTTCAGGACACACTATGCCCAGCACAGTTTCATCAGCCACATAGCGATGTACATAGGGGGCGGCAAGGCAGGCGTCTTCGACGTGGGGAACGAGATGGAAGATCTGGCCTTCTATGGAGGACAGTACGGAATCATCTCCACCAAAGCCTCCCCGGGATGGCAGGTGATGATGGTGGACGCCTATTTCGAAGGGCAGCGCAAGGCGGCGTTCAGGACAGCCGAGACGGGACTTGCCATCGTAAATCTGCACGTGAAGAACGTGCCGTGCGTGGTCGACATAGATGACAACTACTGGGAGAAAATCTATATACAGGACAGTCGCTTCGAGAACGTCTCGGACGCCGCCCTCAGGATAGCTGTGGAGAACAACAGCTATAACTCCATAAGCCTTAGGAATGTCATCTGTTCCAAGGTTCCGGTCCTCGCCTTTTACAAAAGGACCGGAGAGAAGACTTCCATAGAGCAGAAGAACTATATCGTGCGCTCTTTCGACCACGGACTCCGGATGGACAGTCTGGACGATCTGCCGCAGTACAGGACGACACTTGACGCGGAAGCGGTCTCCAAGCTCCCCGAACCTGCCGCCACGACTCTTCCGGCCATTCCGGATATGAGCCTGTGGGCAAACGTAAGGGATTACGGGGCTGCGGGCGACGGCGTCACCGATGACACCGAAGCCATACGGAAGGCGATCGGAGAGAATGACGCCGTCTATTTCCCGACAGGCTGGTACAGGGTCAGCGGAACCCTCAAGATGCGCCCGGAAACCAGACTCATAGGCTTGCACCCGTTCGCGACCCAGCTGATGATAGCCGACGGAACTCCCGCTTTCAGCGGCTTCGGTACTCCGGTGCCGATAGTGGAGTCGTCAAGGGGAGGGGACAATATCCTCGCCGGAATAGGCATCAACACTTCTGCGAACAATTACCGCGCGGTCGGAGTGAAGTGGATGGCGGGCGGCGGCTCGTACCTGAATGACGTAAAGTTCGTCGGAGGACACGGCGGAATGGAGAAGCCGGACCCGTCCCGGGCGGCGCGGCCACGGAGGTGGAATGCCGGCCCGAGGGTCAGCACGGCGGATTCCCCGATCCGCGAGCAGGGTATGGACTTAGCCTGGGACAGACAGTACTGGAGCCTCTGGGTGACTGACGGCGGCGGAGGCACGTTCAAGGATGTCTGGACTGCGAACACCTATGCCACAGCGGGTTTCTATGCGGAGAACACTTCCACACCCGGACGCATCTATGCGATGTCCATCGAACACCACGTGCGCAACGAGGTGAGATTCAAGAACGTGTCGAACTGGAAAGTGTACTGTATGCAGACAGAGGAGGAGACCGTCGAGAGTTCGGAGTGCCAGCCGATAGAGATGGACGGCTGTTCGGACATCAGGTTCGCGAACCTCTATATGTTCCGCGTCATCAAGGTGAACCGTCCGTATCACAGCGCGGTGAGACTCAGGGGCTGCCGCGACATCGAGTTCCTGAACGTCCACAACTACGCCCAGACCAAATACACTGCGGATGTTACGGTCTATGACCAGAACAAGGGCATAGAGGTGCGTCCGTGGGAATTCTCCGGACTGTATGTGACCGGAGATGAGGCGAGCCGTTTCACTCCGTCCTCCGAAGGCTCGTACAAGCTTGCCGAGGATTTCGAGTTCGCCGAGGGCATCGCCCGCGACAGCCGGGGGAACATCTACTTCTGCGAACATCGTATGCCGAGGCTCTGGGCCTGGTCGGAGGACAGGGGACTCAGGCTCGTGGCGGATTTCCACTGGAAACCGTACAATGTGGCCGTCGATACTGAGGACAATGTCCTCGTCACCTTCCGCTATGACCGTCAGGCCGGGTGGGACGACGATCCGGTCGATGTGAGTCTTCTGCCCGATGCCGGGGGCACATCTTTCAGCGGCTGGGGCAATTCCGGCTATGCCGTCCTCGTGTACGCCATCGACCCGGAGAAACCCGAAACCAGTCTGAGGCTTCTGGAAACGAAAGCTATGGGCAGCGTGGCGGATGTGGCGAAAGCCCTCTATCCTTCGAACCGCTGGAGAGATTTCCACGACTATAATCAGGTCGCCGTCGCTGTGCCCGGGCAGTGTTTCGTGGCTCCCGACGGGAAAACCATAATCCCGAGGGTGTATGACCTCGCCCGCTCTTCCGCCCTCCTCGAAGCCTATCCCGGCAAGCCGTTCCATATGGTGAACGAGTATGACAGGAGGACGGTGGTTTGCGACGTGGCCGCTGACGGGACGCTTTCCGGCCTCAGGTACTTCGTCGAGGACGGCGAGTTCAGCCTCGCCGAGGACGAGTCCGGCCGTCTGTACATCGCCGACGGCGACATTAATGTCTATGACGCGGACGGCAGGCGTCTGAAGACCGTCAGGACTGTGGAGCGGCCTTCCACGCTGACGTACTTCGGAGGCAGGCTCTATATGACCGGCCGACACAGCCTGCAGTGCATCGATGTCAGGTAAAATAGCTACATTTGAACGGATTTCGACCGATGAAGATACGGATAGAAAATACTGAAAGTGAATTCGACCTGGCGGCCGCCTGGTGCATCACGGCTCAGATGCTTACGCAGCCGGAGTGCGTCATCGGCCTCTCGACAGGCCGCACGACGGGAAATATGCACCGGCTGGCCGCACGGATTCACAGTGAGTTCCCCTTCGATGTCTCGAGGGTCACGATTGCGGGTCTGGACGAGGTCGCCGGAGTTCCGTGCGGCTTCCCGGGATCCTGCAGGGAGATGCTCCGCACTGAAATAGCCGAAGAACTCGGAATCGGGGAGAGCAATTTCCTTATGCTTCCGGTGAGTTCGGATGACTATGCACGGGACTGCGGGACTTTTACCGAAGAGATAAAAAGACGCGGCGGCCTTTCGCTGCTTATGCTCGGAGTAGGAGAAAACGGGCATCTCGGCTTCAATCAGCCGGGCAGCCCCTTCGACAGCGTATGCCGCCTCTCGAGTATGCATCCCGAACTGGAATCGCGCCTTAGGGAAGAATCCGGCCTGCCGGACGACCGCCCGATGGGAGGGGTCACTCTCGGCATAGCCGACATTATGAAGGCGGAGCGCATAGTCCTCGTGGCCAAGGGCGGGAATAAGGCCTCCATAGTGAAGAGACTGCTCGAAGTCCCTGTCACGGAAGACGTTCCGGCATCCGTGCTGCAGCTGCACCCCGACTGCGAAGTCCTGCTCGATGCAGCGGCGGCATCACTCCTATGAAGAATCAGACGATGAAAAAAGAAACAGATTACCTCCTGCCTTTCCTGACGATGGTCTTCCTCTTCCTCGTCATAGGCTTTATGACCACGGCGAACTCCCAGTTCCAGGGTCCGCTGAAAGAGGCGTTCCTTTCGGGAGCAGGCGGCCACCGCAACGCTATGGCCACCCTCATCACCTTCTCCTGGTTTCTGGCATATCCGCTCTGCGGCCCTCCCGCCTCGCGCCGTGTGGACAGGTGCGGATACAAGAGCACCCTGCTTATGGGGCTGGTGACGATGGTAGCGGGCCTGCTGCTATTCTTCCTTTCCTCCCTCTTCACTTCGAACCTCAAGCTCGGCTTCGCGGTGTTCCTCCTCGGGTCGTTCACCGTCGGTGCTTCAGCCACCATCCTGCAGGTGGTGATAAACCCTTACCTTTCAGCCTGCAGCATCAGGGTGACCCAGCCCATCCAGCGTCTCGCGATCGGCGGCACCGCGAATTCCATAGGCACGGCCGTAGCGCCGTACTTCGTGGCCGGAGTCGTATTCGGCGGCGCACAGATGACGGAAGTGTCCGTATCGCAGATTACCGTTCCGTTCCTCGTGATGGCCGCTGTGATGGCTCTTGTCCTTTTTCTTCTGGCGAGAATCCCGCTTCCCGACATAGAGAACACCAGGGCGGCGGACGGAGAGAAACTCGAGCGCGGCATCTGGTCATTCAGACATCTGACATTGGGCGTCATCGCCATATTCTTCTACGTGGGCGCGGAGGTCTGCGTGGGCGCGAACATAAATATGCACGCGCTCGAGACGGGCTTCGCGCAGCCGGCCCTGCTCGCGACGATATATTGGACCTGTATGCTCGTGGGACGGGCCGCCTGCAGCCTGCTGAACAGGGTTCCGCCGCGCACCCAGCTCGTATTCACCTCTTCGGCGGCTCTGCTGCTTCTGGCTGCGGCCGTCGTCTTCGACTCCCTCTGGGCGCTTGCCTTCACGGGACTCTTCCACTCCATAATGTGGGGTGCGATATACACCCTCTCCATCCGGCATCTCGGGAAATACACTTCCGCCGCTTCGGGCATCTTTATGACCGGCGTGGTCGGCGGCGCAGTGTTCCCGCTGCTTCAGGGAGTTCTCGCGGACGTTTTCGGCGGCTGGAGACTGACCTGGATTGCCGTGATGGCCTGCGAATCATATATCCTCTTCTATGCCCTCCGGGGTTCCAGAGTCCGTGAAGCGGACATCGAAAGCGAATAGAACCATTCCGAAACAGCATCTGAAAACAATAACCATCAACATATGAGATTCATTTCCATATTTCTTGCGGCCGCTCTTCTCTGCGGTACAGCCTGCGGCAATATAAAGGAGAAGCCGGAGCAGGACGGCGTCGTCATCGGCGCCTATGTGATGGGAGTCGGGAAAGGACTCCCCGACCCATCCCTTATGACACACATAAACTACGCCTTCGCCCACGTGAACGAAACTTTCGACGGAGTCTTTCTGCCTGATGCCGAGGGACTTGAGCAGGTCGTGAGCCTCAAGAAGCATAACAGGGACCTGAAAGTGCTTCTCTCCGTCGGAGGATGGGGGAGCGGGCGTTTCAGCGAGATGGCCGCGGACGCGGGACTCAGGTCCTCTTTCGCTGAGGACTGCGCCGCGAAAGTGAAGAAATACCGGCTCGACGGCATAGACATCGACTGGGAATATCCGACCGTCGGCACTGCGGGGATTTCTTTCTCCCCGGACGACACGGATAATTTCACCTTGCTTATGCGTGACATCAGAGCCGCCATCGGTGAGGATAAACTTCTCACCCTCGCTTCCGTCTGCACCGCACGCTATGTCGATTTCAAGGATATACTCCCGTACATAGACTATGTGAATGTGATGGCCTACGATATGGGCGGAGCCGACGGCGGACACCACGCCGCCCTCCACCGTTCTGAAAACGCCGGGTTCTTCACGGCGGAAGAGGCGGTGGATATGCACCTCGCCGCCGGAGTTCCGCCCCAGAAAATCGTACTTGGTATGCCGTTCTACGGCAGGGGAGAGCGGGGCTACACTCCTTTCGGCGCTTCTGACGGCGGGCATAGCGCCGAAGTCTGGGACGATGTCGCGATGGTTCCTCTCCTCTTCGACGATGCGGGCAGGATGGTGTTCGGCTTCGAGAATGTCCGTTCCATCACTGCGAAATGCGATTTCCTGAAGTCGAAGGGGCTGCGCGGAGGAATGTACTGGGAGTACAATGTGGACAACGACTCCCACGATCTGGCCCGCACCGTCCACGACTGTCTGGCTGACTATAGGCCGTCCCGTCACGTCCTCGTCGTCTATGAAGGGGCGGGACAGCATAAGCCCTTCACTGACGCTGCCCTCGCGTGGATGACTCCGATGCTCGAAGAAAAGGGTATTGCGGTAGCCGGAATACATAATATGAACTGCGTGACAGCCGGATTCCTGGACAGCTTCGATGCGGTCATACAGCTCGACTTCCCTCCATACACTTGGCCGAAGGCGGCAGAGGACACCTTCATCGACTATATCGAGAACGGGAAAGGCGGCTACATCGGCTTCCATCACGCGACCCTGCTCGGGAACTTCGACGGCTACCCTATGTGGCGGTGGTTCTCGGACTTTATGGGCGGCATAACGTACAGGAACTACATAGCTCCGCTCGCGGACGGCGACATTCACGTCGAGGCTCCGCAGCATCCCGTTATGGAGGGAGTGGATTCAGTCTTCACCATTCTTGACGACGAGTGGTACATCTACGACCGCAGTCCGAGGGAGACGGAGTACATACAGGTGCTCGCCAGCGTAGATGAGAATTCGTACCGCCCGGATTCGGACATCAGGATGGGAGACCACCCTGCCGTCTGGACGAACACTGCGGTGAAGTCCCGTAATGTCTATTTCATCTTCGGGCACAGTCCGAAACTGCTTGAAAACCCGAATTTCAGAAAGCTCTTCACCAACTCCATAGACTGGGTTCTCTGCAATGCGGACTGAAAGCTATCCGGCGCTGCTGCTGACGATGATGTTCGCGCTTTCCTCCGCCGGCCTTTCCGCGCAGTCCCTCTGCACGGACGGGACTCTGCGCGAGCAGATAGAGGCGAGCGCTTTCATCCATAGGCCCCTGCCGCTCGATTCCCTGCACTCTCTGGACAGACGGCAGGCGGGAAAGACCGTCCTGCGGAGGGAGTCTCTGCGATTGGCGGAGCCGGCGGAAATCAGTTTTGTCCACCGGGAGGTCCGCCCGCACGGCCCGGCGGACGATCCGGACTACGCCACATTCGGCAGCTACGGCACCGGCATCGGACTTGACCGCAGGAATCTGGAGGAATATGACCGCATCGAGTTTCTGGTCTATCCCGATTGCGAAGGCAACGATGTCGTGAATCTCGACCTCTCGCTGCGCAATGCGTACACCTCCCCGAAAGAGGGCTATACCGTCGCGGACGCGTCCCATCTGGTAAATCTCAAGAACCGGCATTGGAACAGGTGCTATCTGGAGATTGCGGAGTGGAGAAGGGACGCGGTGGAGAGCATATCCTTCAGCTTCACCGACCGGGGAGGCGTGCCGGACGGCGCGAAAGGGCGTTTTCTCATAGACAGCATCTGTTTCCAGAAGGTGGAATCTCCCGAGAAGACCGTCGGATGGGTTCCCGACAGAATAGCCTATTCTCATACCGGCTATTTCACCGATGGCAAGAAAACGGCTGTGTGCAGTCCGGCTCTGAAGGGCGGATTCTCCATAAGAGAGGTCGGCACGGGGAAGAAAGTATTCTCCGGCAGGATAAGGAAGGTGCGCACTGCGACAGGCGAATACGGGCTTATCGACTTCTCCGCCGTCAGAATACCGGGGTGCTACACGATAGATGCGGGAGGGATTGGAAGCGAAGCTTTCCGCATAGGCGATGACATCTTCGGGGACTCGCGCTGGCGGGTGCTGAACTTCATCTTCTGCCAGCGCTGCGGCGACGCCGTTCCGGGGATACACGAGCGCTGCCACGAGGACGTTTTCGCAGTGCACGGCGGCGTGCGCATCTCCTACGGGGGCGGCTGGCACGACGCAGGCGACCTGTCCCAGCAGACGCTCCAGACCGGCGAGGTCGCGATGTCTCTTCTGGAGGCCTCACGCTCCGCGGAGTCCTCCAATCCCGTTCTTTCCGACCGTCTGCGGCAGGAGGCGCGTCACGGACTGGACTTCATCCTCAGATGCCGCTTCGGGGACGGCTTCCGCGCAAGCAGCATAGGGCTGATCCGCTGGACGGACGGACAGGCGGGGACGGCGGATGACATAGAGACTGTACGTGTGCAGAATAATTCCTTCGACAATTTCCTCTTATCCGGCATAGAGGCCTATGCCGCAACGGTCCTGTCGGGAAGCGACGCAGAATACGCCGGGAGACTCGCCCGCGCCGCCGAGGAGGATTTCGCCTTCGCGTGTGCGAAGTTCGCAAAGGACGGCTATGACAAGTTCAGCCAGGTGTACGAGCATACGTACAATACTTCGAAGAGCCAATACCACGCGACCCTCTCCTGGGCTGCGAGCCAGCTCTACCGTCTGACGGGAAAGCTCTCTTATGCGGAAAGGGCGGCGAAGGAGATAAGATACACCCTCTCCTGCCAGGAGACGGTTCCGATAGCCGGCGGCCTTGCGGGATGGTTTTATCGGGACAGCACGAAGCGCTCCATCGTGCATTTCATCCACCAGTCCAGGGACCAGGTTTTCGCGCAGGCCCTCGTGCTTCTCTGCGAGACCCAGCCCTCATCGCCGGAGCGCGGCGGATGGGAGGCGGCCCTGAGGCTGTACGGAGACTATCTGAAGAAACTTATGCGCTATACCGAGCCTTACGGGATGGTCCCGTCCGGGGTGTATATGGACTCCGAAACGGAAGACACCGAAGGCTTCCGGGCGCTGCACATTATGGCTCCGCACAACGCTGAGCAGCTGTATGCCGAGCATCTCAAGGCGGGAGTCCGCATAGATTCCTGCCACGTGGTGAGGCGTTTCCCTCCTTTTCTGAGCATTTTCAACGGCAACACCGCCGTGCATCTGTCCACCGGAAAGGCGGCCGCCCTGTGCGGAAAATACTTCGGCGACAGGGAATTGACAGAAATAGCGAGGGAGCAGCTCTACTGGACGGTGGGCAAAAACCCGTTCTGCCAGTCGCTCATCTACGGAGAAGGTCACGACTACCCCTCGATGGACAGTTTCTCCAGCGGCGAGATCACCGGCGCAATCCCTGTAGGCATACGGACTTACGGGACGGGCGACACGCCTTACTGGCCTCAGGTGAACGCCGCCTGCTACAAGGAGGTGTGGCTCACTTCCGCCGGCAAATGGCTCTCGCTCCTGTCGGAACTCTGATAAGCACTTGCCCGCTTCCCCCGAAAACCCCTTGTACAGACATTCGCGAACGAAAAGAAATATTTAAACCCTCAAGAATATGAAACTTATTCACAGATTCACGCTTTGCGCGGCCGTGGCGCTCGTCGCCACAGGCATCGCACTCCAGGGATGCGCATCCCGCAGCGGAGGAAGCAATTCCGCGGCCGACGGTTCCCGTCCGGCCAATTACGCCAAAACCCAGAGGTTCAAGGCGCTCCTTTACTGGGACCCTTATGCCGAACCCGCGCACGTCCAGTTCGACCGTCAGTCTATGGAGTTCTTCCACAAGCTGAACTATGGCGAAGGCTTCGTGCTTGACACCACCACACGTCTGGCAGACTACAGCTATGAGGAGCTCAAGGAGTTCAGCGTCATCATCGCCCTGAACGCCTCTCCTTCCGATCCGGAGTCCAGAGCGCTCTTCGAGAGATATATGGAGAACGGGGGCGGCTGGCTGGGCTTCCACGCCTCGGCCTACAATGACCGCAACACCGGCTGGCCTTGGTATGTGGACTTCCTCGGCGGGGGAGTGTTCCTCTGCAACAATTGGCCGCCCCAGCCGGCCCTCGTCTCGCTCGATGTGACCGGCCATCACGTGACGAAGAATCTTCCGTCGGAGTTCGTCGTGCCCGCCACCGAGTTCTACCAGTGGAGTCCCCAGCCCCGTCTGAACAAGGACGTGAAGGTGCTTGTCACCCTGTCCCCGAAAAACTATCCGATGGGGATAAAGGACATCGTCTATGGAGGTGATTTTCCGGTAGTCTGGACCAACACCAGGTACAGGATGATTTACATCAATATGGGGCACGGCGACGAAGAGTACATCGATGCCGCCCAGAATCTCCTTTTCCTGAATGCCTTCAGGTGGGTCGTGAGCCGTGACCCGAAAGGCGACCCTTTCGACCTGTAGAATCACTGAGTTTTTTCGGGAATCACTGAAATTTGTCGGAAGCTGTTTTGGTATAATCCAAAACAGCTTCTTATATTTGTCCGTAGGGTGATGATGAAACAGTCGGTCGGTTGTTTTTCAGAAATCACCGGATATAACCGTTACGGAAATGAAGAAGATCATCGGCTTTCTGGTCGCGGCGGCTATGCTGCCGGGCCTTGTGTCCTGCGGCTCAGATGCTTACAGGACAGCACAGTTCACCTATGCGGACTATGTTCCGCTCGAAGTCTGCGACAGTCTGGCTTTCGCCATCGACCAGGCCTTCGTCTATTTCAAGTCGGTGGAGGCCGGACGCGATGTCCGCGACGCTCTGAACGATGAGATCGTGCAGCTCATATTCGGGGAGACTTTCACGGGCGTGCCTTTGGAGGAGGCTTCGTCCGTCTATATCGGAGTGCAGGTGGAGAACTATCAGAGGGATGCCGGTTCCGAATACCAGTCGCTCCTGGCGGACGGGGACAGCGACCCGGGGGCTTTCTGCAACTGGCAGAGCATCCTCACCGGCAATCTGGGCAACTCATACAAGGACAGGTACGTCACTTACAATTTTTACGAGAGCCTCTATTTCGGAGGGGCGCACGGCTCTTTCCGGGTAGCTTACCGCATTCTCGACCTGCAGACCGGCCGTGCCGTCAGCGAAAGGGACATTTTCGCCCAGGGCTATGAGGAACCTGTGTCGGAGATGCTTGTGGATGCCATATACAAGATGTATGATGAGACCGAGGGAGGAGAGGAATATCTCGATTCCATTTATTTCGGCGATGTGCATCCGAACGGCAACGTGACCATTTCCGAAGAGGGTGTCAGCTGGTGCTTCAACCCCTACGAGATCGCCCCGTATTATATAGGAAACATCGATGTCACCCTGAGCTGGGCCCAGCTCTCCGGCTACCTTTCGAACGAATTCAACTTTGAATAGTATCCTCGCATTGGCCGCTGGCCTCGCAGGTCCGGCATTGAAGAAACTCCGTCCGGTCATTCTCGCATTGGCCGCGGGCCTGAGCGCCTGCACGATGCTTGAGGTGGACGTGCTCGTGGTCGGGGGAGGGACGGCCGGAACCGTCGCCGCCGTGCAGGCATCTCGCAGCGGGAGCACGGTGCTTCTGATAGAGGAGACGCCCTGGCTCGGCGGAATGCTGACTGCGGCGGGGGTGAGCTGCATCGACGGGAACTATAATCTGCGGAGCGGGCTGTTCGGCGAATTTGTCGATTCGCTCTCAATGCGTTACGGGAGCTTGGAGGCTCTGAAGACCGGCTGGGTGAGCAATGTGAATTTCGAGCCGCACGTGGGCGAGGCTGTCTTCGAGAATATGGTCGCGCACTGCGGAAAGAAACTGCGGATGTGGAAGGAGACTAAACTGCTGAGTCTCTGCCGCAGGGGCCGCATCTGGAAGGCTGAGGTCGCGGGAAAGGACGGAACCGGGCGGCGCAGAGTGCGTGCGCGGAGCGTGATTGACGCCACCGAGCTGGGAGATGTCGCGGCGCTGTGCGGAATTCCTTCGCGCATCGGGATGGATTCGGCAGCGCAGACCCGCGAAAGCACCGCACCCGGCGAGGCGAACGGCACGGTCCAGGATATGACCTATGTCGCTGTGCTGAAGGACTTCGGCCCCGGCGCGGATATGCGCATCCCCGAGCCGCCCGGCTATGACAGAAACCTCTTCGTGAACTCCTGCGTGAACCCGATGAACAGCTCTCCCGACCCCTCGCGGACTCTGTGGCCTGCGGCCAATATGATCAGCTATGGCCGGCTTCCGGGCGGAAAGTATATGATCAATTGGCCGATAGAGGGCAATGACTATTATGCGCAGACCATCACTCTGGACGCGGCGGCGAGGGATTCTGTGCATAATCTGGCGAAGAATTTTACTCTGGGCTTCGTGTATTTCATCCAGAATGAGCTGGGTTACAGGAATCTGGGCATCGCGGATGACGAGTTCCCGACTGCGGACGGGCTTCCTTTCCATCCTTATTTCAGGGAGTCCCGGCGCATAGAGGGTGAAGCTTTCCTGACGCTGGATTCGGCCGCTTCGCCCTATGATTTTCCTGTTCCTTATTATCGTACTGGTGTGGCCGTGGGGGATTACGCTGTGGACCATCATCATTACAGGAATCCGGATTACCGGAATCTGCCGGACCTGCATTTCTATCCTATTCCTTCTTTCAATGTGCCCGCGGGGGTTATGCTTCCATCGGGTTTCGAGGGGATTCTCGTGAGCGAAAAGTCGGTTTCGGTCTCGAATCTGATTAACGGGGCTACTCGGCTGCAGCCTGTGGTGATGCAGCTCGGGCAGGCTGCCGGGGCCTGGGCGGCCCTTTCCGTGCGGCTGGGTTGTGAGCTGAGGGATGTTCCGCTGCGTGCGCTGCAGAAGGAGCTGCTTTCCCGCGGCTGTTATCTTATGCCGTATCTCGACCTTAAGCCGGGGCAGGAGCATTTCGAAGAGATGCAGCGTATAGGGGCCACCGGCATACTCCGGGGCGAGGGGCGCAATGTCGGCTGGGCGAATCAGACCTGGTTCCGCTGCTCCGACCCTCTGCTTCCCGACGAACTTTTTCTGGAGGAGTATTATCCGGGATATGAGCCGGGGATGGAGTCCCGTCCAGGCCCTGTTACCGTCGGAGAGATGGAGTCCATAATCCGGGACCTCGCCGCCGGCGGCGGTGTGGCTGTATCTTCTGGCTGCTCCGCGTCCCACTCCTCACGTCATTGCCGGCCCCACATTTCACGTCATTGCCGGCC
>JAUMVX010000036.1 GCA_030529945.1 Bacteroidia bacterium
CGGTTGGGATTCGAACCCAAGACCCACAGCTTAGAAGGCTGTTGCTCTATCCAGCTGAGCTACCGAACCATACCCTCCTTAAAAATTGGGACTGCAAATATAGATATTTTTTAACATTCCGCCAATATCTTTCCAAGTATCTGACCGGCCGCCCGGACAGAAGAACCGCTCCCGGACTACGGTTTTTCGGGAAATCACCGGGAATCTTTCTTGCGGCTTACGGCCTTGCCCAGAAATTCGATACCGAACACAAGCAGAAGACCCAGCAGAGCGAACGCCACGGCTCCGGCCATATGCGCGTCGGCCAGAGGGAAAACCACGTCCCCGCCGGCGGAAGACACGCCGGGAATTACCGGGGCGTCGCCTACCGGATTATGCCAAGGCCATACCTTTATGAGCGAACCGATGATGAAGCCGGCGAGCACCAGAGTCGTCTCTCTCTCCCATCTGGCGAGCAGCCAATGCAGGAACTTCGAGAAGGCCACTATCCCTATGGCCGCGCCGACGGCGAATATCGCTATCACCAGCAGGCAATGTCCCCAGGACATAGGACCCGTCGCAAGTGAGGACGTAGCCTCCCGGGCGTGGCTGAAGGAAGTGAGTCCCGCCACGGCGCCGAGCACATAGTCATACTTTCCGAGAATCACCAGTATGAAGCTGCCGGAAATGCCCGGAAGTATCATCGCGCAGATCGCTATCGCTCCGCAGCAGAATATGAACCACAGCGCGTCCGTAGTGGATGTGGGGGTCAGGGTGCAGATGACCGCCCCGAGACCTACGCCGAAAATGGTGAGCAGCACATCCTTGACCTTCCATCCCGAGATGCCCCGGAGGATGAAGATGGACGAGGCCACTATGAGGCCGAAGAAGAAGGACCAGGTCTGTATCGGATGGTTCTCCAGCAGATAGGTCATAAGCTTGGCCAGCGAGAAGATGCTGAGCAGAATGCCGCAGATGAGCGAAATGAGGAAAGTCCCGTTTATATGCTTCCAGAACTCGCGGAATCTGCCTGTGAAGAACAGGCCGAAAGCCTTCCTGTCGAAATTGTGGATGGACTCCACCAGCTCTTCATAGATGCCCGTGATGAAGGCTATGGTGCCGCCGCTGACTCCCGGGATGACATCGGCCGCGCCCATACAGACTCCCTTGAGAGCGACCGTGAGATTCTTGGATAACTTGCTGTTCATAGAGGATGGTTTATTTGATTTTAGTAAACAATTCAGTTATGGAAAGAAATACCTCTTCCTGTGTCTGCCCCTGCCGGCCATCCAGTACCACGTCGAAAACGGCAAGCGGGAAGCGGCCTATCTTGAAACGCGCCGGAATGCAGGAGGATATGAATTCCACAGGATAGGAATCCCCGCAGAGGGATATGAAAAGGTCTGTCGCGGAGAGGTCAAGCGAGCGGATCTTGGAGGCGGAGGGCCTTCCGCACCAGTCCAGGTCCCGCAGAAGCAGGGCCTGCGTCCCGTCCACAGGAGCGGCTGCGTCCTTGTCAAGCTTTTCGAGATAGATATGGATGATCTTCACCTGGATCCGGAGCTGGCTGAAATAGGCGCGGATTCTCCTTTCGCATTCTTCGAAAGACGACTCCGAAGCATCCAGGAGCACGGTCGCGCTGCGGATGAGGGAAAGGGGAAGTATCGCTGTGGGAAGCTTGCTCGCGGCTCTTCGCAACGCCATCCGGCGGAGATGATTACAGATCCACATAGAGAGTCGATTACATATACTTGGACATAAGGGCCCGGATCTGAAGTTTGGCGTCCCTCCAGCGTGGCACGTCCACCTTGGTGCCGATGACTTCCACGACTTTCGCCGCTATGATGGAACCCACCTGTCCGCAGACTTCCAGAGGCATCCCCAATGAATGTGCGTACAGGAATCCTGCCGCATAAGTGTCTCCCGCACCCGTGGCATCTATGGTTTCGGCGGGCCAAGGCTCGATATAATGTTCTTCAGCACCGCTCCGGACCCAGGAGCCGTCCTTTCCGACTTTCACTACGGCTATGTCGCAGAGTTCGGAAATGGCCTGAAGCGATGCACGGGGATCGCGCATCTTAGTGAAGGCCCGGGCTTCGGTCTCATTGGCGAAGACGATGTTCACGTATTTCTCCACGATGTCGTGGAGGAAGGCATCGTTCGACTCGACCACATTATAGGAAGCCATATCTATGGATATGATACACCCGGCGGCGTGGGCAAGCTCGACAGCTCTGCGGATAAGTTCCTGATTCTGGACCAGATATCCCTCGATATGGAAATAATCGTTCCCCTCGAACCACTCGGGTTTCAGATCCTCCGGAACCAGATCCAGAGCCGCCCCGAGATATACGGCGAAGGTGCGTTCGGCATTGCCTCCGCTTACGAACACCATCGAGCGTCCGCTCGAATGGCTTCCCGTCAGGAGTCGCGTCCTGATGCCGTACTGTTCCTGGTCGCTCTTGAAAAGAAGCCCCAGTTCATCATCGCCGATTTTGCCTATGAAACTGGACTGCATCCCGAAGATGGAGGTGCAGGTTATGGTGTTTGCGGCGCTGCCGCCCGCCACATAATGGACACCCAGCGGCTTGAGCGCCGACCAGATCTTGTCTCCGGTCTCCATATCCACGTGCTGCATACTTCCTTTCGGAAGATGGAAAGTTTTCAGAAGGGTATCATCGGGCAGAACAGCCAGAATGTCGGTAAGCGCGTTGCCTATGCCAAGTATTGATTTCATAAGCGTTTGATAAAAACAATCGCGAAAGTAACGATAAATCCGCTATATTCAAAATCCGCACCCCGGAGGAAACTCTTCGCGTCGCAGAACCTATATTTCCGAATAATAGGTATATTTGCGTTTATGAATGACGGGAAGCACAGTCCCTACAGATATGTGGTATGGACAGCAGTGGCGGCGGTTCTGCTCTATTTCTCCTTCGAGGGAGTGAAATGGGCGGACTTTCTCGATGTGCTGAAAAAATGCAGCTGGGGCTGGGTGCTGCTCTCTATGGCGGCCGGACTCGGAGCTTTCATCATCAGAGCGCTCAGATGGCGGCTGCTTCTGCTTCCGCTGGATCCGGACACGAAACGGACGGACTGCTACGACGGCTTCGCCATAGGCAAATTCACCGACACTTTCCTCCCCCACGTGGGGGAATTCATACGCTGCGGATATGTAAGCGGGCCTCGTCTGAGCTATGACAAGGCATTGGCCACGGTAGTGGTGGAAAGGTCCTGGGACATATTGACTCTCGTCGCCCTCATCTTCCTCACCCTCGCGGCACTCTGGCAGAGATTCGGCTCCTTCGCCCTCGACAACGTCTGGACTCCCCTGAGGCAGAGGTTCGACTTCAGCCTGTGGTGGATTGTTGTCGTCGCAGTATTGGCGGCTGCGGCCGTGGCGGCAGTCATCAGTCTGCGCGGAAAGAGTCCGTTCTGCTCGAAGCTCGCGCGTTTTTTCAGCGGGATGTGGCGGGGAGCGGCGGCTTGCCTGAGGATGAAGGGCAAAGGGCTGTTTCTGCTGTACACGCTGCTGCTCTGGACCCTGTTCCTGATGATGAGCCTGCTTATCATCAAGGCGCTGCCCGGACAGGTCGCTCTGGGCTGGGTGGACGCGCTGTTTCTGATGCTGGTCGGGAGCGTGGCGGGTATCGTGCCCGTACCGGGCGGCTTCGGGGCGTTCCACTATATGGTGGCGCTGGCGCTTTCGGCGGTCTATGGCATTCCGTGGGAAACGGGTATCGTCTTCGCCACGCTTTCGCACGAGTCCCAGGCGGTTATGTGCGTCGTCTGCGGCTGCGTGTCATATATTCATCAGAGTTTTTCCAAGAAATGAATTGATATGAGAGACATCAGATTAACCAATACACTCACTCACAAGAAGGAACTTTTCGTTCCTGTCCACCTGGGGCACGTGGGGATGTACGTCTGCGGACCTACGGTCTATGGTGACGCGCATCTCGGACATTCGCGTCCGGGCGTGACTTACGATGTGCTGCAGCGTCTGCTCAGGCATCTCGGATACAGGGTGCGCTATGTGCGCAATATCACGGATGTAGGCCATCTGGAACACGATGCCGACGAGGGCGAGGACAAGATAGCGAAGAAGGCGAGACTCGAGCAGCTCGAACCGATGGAGATCGTGCAGACTTACACGCTGCGCTACCACGAGGCGATGCGGCAGCTGAATGTCGCTCCTCCGTCCATCGAGCCGCGCGCTTCGGGACATATCATCGAGCAGATTATGGCCGTGCAGAAGATTCTGGACGCGGGCTATGCGTACATAAGCAACGGGAGCGTGTATTTCGACGTGCAGAAATATGACGCGGACCATCACTACGGGGTGCTGTCGGGACGCACTCTGGATGAGACTCTCGAGGGCACGAGGAATCTCGACGGGCAGAGCGACAAGCGTGCTCCATACGACTTCGCCTTATGGAAGAGGGCTGAACCTCAGCATATTATGAGATGGCCTTCGCCTTGGGGAGAGGGTTTCCCGGGCTGGCATCTGGAGTGCTCGGTGATGGGGGAGAAGTACCTCGGAAACGAGTTCGACATCCACGGAGGCGGAATCGACCTGCTCTTCCCGCACCACGAGTGTGAAATCGCGCAGAATGTGGCCTGCAGGGGCACACAGGGCGTACATTACTGGGTGCATAACAATATGATTACCATCGACGGCCAGAAGATGGGCAAGTCGCTCGGAAATTTCATCACTCTCCCGCAGCTCTTCAGCGGCGACCATCCGAAGCTGCATCAGGCGTACAGTCCTATGACAGTCCGCTTCTTCATACTCCAGGCGCATTACAGAGGCACGCTCGACTTCTCGAACGAGGCGCTGCAGGCGGCCGAGAAGGGTCTCAAGCGGATTCTTCAGGGAGCGAAAGACCTCCGGTCAATGGCGGCCGCCGCCGGCGTCGTTTCAGAGGTCAAGGGCGACCAGGGCCATCCGGCCAATGCTCTCGCCTACGGCGAATACATCACCGACGTGGCTCCGGAGAGCTGCACCGTCGGGAAGGAGGAAGTGCGGGCGCTTGTGGACGGAGTTTACGATGCTCTGTGCGACGATCTGAACACTCCTACCGCCCTGTCGCACCTCTTCGATGCGGTACGTCTCATAAATACCGCGAAGGAGGGCAAGGCCTCGCTGGACAAGGATGACCTGCGGGCGCTTCTGAGGCTTTTCGATGACATAGTTTTCGGCGTGCTCGCGCTGAAAGACGACAGCGAGGGCGGCGGCAAGGCGACTAAGATGGTCGACGGGCTTATGAAGATGGTTCTGGAATCCCGCGCTGCCGCAAAGGAGGCGCACGACTGGGCCACTTCAGACAGGATCCGCGATGCTCTCGCGACCCTCGGAATCAAGGTCAAGGATACTAAAGACGGTGCGGAATGGACGGTGGAATAAAATTCGTCAGCTGGAACGTGAACGGCCTGCGGGCCGTCTGCGGCAAGGGCTTCGCGGAGATTTTCGAATCCTTCGACGCGGATTTCGTCTGCCTGCAGGAGACCAAGCTCCAGGAGGGGCAGACGGATCTCTCGTTCCCCCTCTATCGGTCCTACTGGTGCTATGCTCAGAAGAAGGGATATAGCGGGACCGCAGTCTTCACCCGGCGCACTCCCCTTCGCGTATCCTACGGGATAGGCCTGCCGGAACACGACAGCGAAGGCCGCGTGATCACCCTTGAGATGGAGGACTTCCATCTGGTGAACGTCTATGTCCCGAATTCCCAGGACGGCCTGAGACGTCTGGACTACAGGATGAGCTGGGAGGACGCGTTCAGAGAGTATCTTCTGGGACTTTCCGCGAGCAAGGGCGTCGTAGTCTGCGGAGATATGAACGTGGCGCACAACGAGATAGACCTTAAGAACCCTTCCACGAACCGGATGAACGCGGGATTTACGGACAAGGAGCGCGGCAAGATGAGCGAACTGCTCGCGGCCGGCTTCACGGACACCTGGAGATTCCAGCATCCGGACGAGGTGAAGTACTCCTGGTGGTCGTACAGAATGAACGCGCGCGCGAGGAACGCCGGCTGGCGCATCGACTACTTTCTGGTGTCCGACAGCCTGCGCGGCAGAGTGCTCTCGACGGACATTCTGAACGATGTCGCAGGCTCGGACCACTGCCCCGTGACGCTCGTCCTGCGCTGAGAGACTCCGTCTGCGCGCGGAAAAAGAGATTGGCCGGCTGCGCGATGCAGCCGGCCAATCGTTTATGGAGTATTTTCAGAATGACTTCTAAAGCTCGTTGAGATCCTGGACCATCTCGTCCTTGCGGCCGACGATGATGTCCTGGTAGTCCTGAAGACCCGTGCCCGCAGGAATCAGATGTCCGCATATCACGTTCTCCTTCAGACCCTCGAGGTTGTCGATTCTCGCGCGGATGGCCGCCTCGCTGAGCACCTTGGTGGTTTCCTGGAAGGATGCCGCCGAGATGAAGCTGTTAGTGCGGAGAGCGGCTCTGGTGATTCCCTGGAGCACAAGCTTGGCCGTGGCCGGCTTGGCCTCGCGGGTAGCCATCATCTTCTTTCCGTGACGGCTGAGGGACTCGTTCTCATTGCGCATCTCTCTGGCCGCGATGATGTCGCCCGGGAGGAATCTCTCCGAATCGCCCGGATCCATAACATAGTACTTGCCGTAGATGGCGTCGTTCGCATCCATAAACGTCCACTTGTCCACGAGCTCCTCAGGGAGGAATTCAGTGTCGCCCGGGTGGGTGATCTCGACCTTGCGCATCATCTGACGTACGATGATCTCGAAGTGCTTGTCGTTAATCTTCACGCCCTGCAGACGATATACGGCCTGTACCTCATTCACGATGTACTCCTGAGCCTTCACAGGACCGAGGATGTTCAGGATGTCCGTAGGAGAGACGCCGCCGTCGGACAGACGGGTGCCCGCCCTGACATAGTCGTTCTCCTGCACGAGAATCTGCTTGGTGAGAGGGACGAGATAGCCCTTCTCCACACCGGACTTGTTCCTTACGAAGATCTCGCGGTTTCCTCTCTTGACCTTGCCCATAATGACCTCTCCGTTGATTTCGGAAAGAATCGCAGGGCTGGAAGGATTACGGGCCTCGAAGAGTTCGGTGACTCGTGGAAGACCTCCCGTGATATCCGAAGACTTGCCGATGGCGCGAGGAATCTTGATGACGATATCGCCGACCTTGACGCTGCTTCCGTCAGCGGCCATAACGTGGGCGCCGACAGGGAGGTTGAACTGACGGAGACTGACTCCGTTCGCGTCGAGGATGTTCATCGTAGGGTTCTTCGTCTTGTCGCGGGACTCTATGATGACCTTGTCACGGTTTATCGAGTACTCGTCAGCGATTTCCTCACGGAAAGTAACGCCTTCTTTCATATTCTCGAAGTGGATCTTACCGGCCGTCTCGACGATGGTGATGGCGTTGTAGGCATCCCAGTCGCAGATGCGGTCCCCCTTCTTGACGAGGTCGCCGTCATTCTTGTAGAGGACGGATCCGTAAGGCACGTCGTACTGGGAGAAGGTGATTCCGGTATTCTCGTCGAGAATGCGGAGTTCGGTCATACGGCTGACCACCACGGTCTCGCTCTCGCCGCTGTCGTTTATCCTCTCGATGGTACGGAGTTCCTCGAACTTGAGCCGTCCGTCGTATTTGCTTTCTATGGACGAATCGGCTACGGTGCTGGAAGCGGTACCGCCGACGTGGAAGGTACGGAGAGTAAGCTGCGTACCCGGCTCGCCGATGGATTGGGCGGCGATCACGCCGACCACTTCACCTTTCTCGACCGTGCGGCTGGTGGCGAGGTTGCGTCCGTAGCACTTTGCGCAGACGCCCTTGCGGCTTTCGCAGGTGAGGACGGAACGTATCTCCACCTGCTCGATAGGCAGGGAGTTGATGAGTTCGGCGTCCTTGTCCTTGATTTCCGAACCGGCGGCGAGGATGAGCTCACCGGTGAGCGGGTTGAAGATGTCGTGGACGGTCGTGCGGCCGAGGATGCGCTCGCCGAGGGACTCGACGATCTCGTCCTTGTTCTTGATGGCCGTCGCGATGAGGCCGCGGAGTGTGCCGCAATCCTGTTCGGTGATGATGACATCGTGCGACACGTCCACAAGACGTCTGGTGAGGTAACCCGCATCGGCGGTCTTGAGGGCGGTATCGGCCAGACCCTTACGGGCTCCGTGGGTGGAGATGAAGTACTCGAGCACCGACATTCCCTCTTTCAGGTTGGAAACGACAGGGTTCTCGATGATTTCCGCTCCGGACGCTCCGGACTTCTGCGGCTTGGCCATAAGGCCTCGCATACCGCAGAGCTGCTTGATCTGCTGGGTCGAACCGCGGGCGCCGGAATCGAGCATCATATAGACAGGGTTGAAGCCCTGCTGGTCGGCGGAAATCTGCTTCTGCACGATGGCGGTGAGCTGGTTGTCGATGGCTGACCAGAGGTCGATGACTTTGTTGTAGCGCTCGTTGTTCGTGATGAGACCCATACCGTAGTTGCCCTTGATCTCCTCCACCTTCCTGTAGCCCTCTTCGATGAGAGTGGTCTTCTCTTCAGGGATGAGCACATCGCCGAGGTTGAATGAGATGCCGGCACGGAAGGCCTGGTCGTAACCGAGGTTCTTGATGTCGTCGAGGAACTTCGCCGTGCGGGTTACGCCGGTGTTCTTTATCACGTCGGTGATGATCGAACGCAGAGCCTTCTTGGCAAGGACATTGTTCACATACGGCACCTCGTCAGGAACGAACTGGTTCACGATGATGCGGCCGGCTGTGGTCTCGACCATCTGCGTACCCTTCGAAGGGTCCATCTTGTCCACTGGGAGCCTCACCTTGATGAGGGCGTGCATATCGATGACCTTCCCGTCGAGAGCGATGATGACTTCCTGAGGGCCGTAGAATCTGAGTCCGGTCCCCTTGGCTCCCGGTCTTTCCTTGGTGATGTAATACAGACCGAGCACCATATCCTGTGAAGGCACGGTGATAGGAGCTCCGTTCGCCGGGTTCAGAATGTTCTGGGAGCCGAGCATAAGGAGCTGGGCCTCCATAATGGCGGCGTTTCCGAGCGGAAGATGCACGGCCATCTGGTCACCGTCGAAGTCGGCGTTGAACGCCGTACAGGCGAGAGGATGCAGCTGGATGGCCTTTCCTTCAATCATTCGCGGCTGGAAAGCCTGGATACCGAGCCTGTGAAGGGTAGGCGCACGGTTCAGCAGAACCGGGTGTCCCTTCATAACGTTCTCCAGGATGTCCCAGATGACAGGATCCTTGCGGTCCACTATCTTCTTGGCGGACTTTACGGTCTTCACGATGCCGCGCTCGATGAGCTTGCGGATGATGAACGGCTTGTAAAGTTCCGCTGCGAGATACTTCGGAAGTCCGCACTCGTGCATATTGAGTTCAGGACCCACCACGATGACGGAACGCGCGGAGTAATCCACACGCTTACCGAGGAGATTCTGGCGGAAGCGGCCCTGCTTACCCTTGAGCGAGTCGGACAGGGACTTGAGCGGTCTGTTCGACTCGCTCTTGACGGCCGAGGACTTCTTCGAGTTGTCGAAGAGGCTGTCGACGGCCTCCTGGAGCATACGCTTTTCGTTGCGGAGGATGACCTCCGGAGCCTTTATCTCGATGAGTTTCTTGAGACGGTTGTTGCGTATGATGACGCGGCGGTACAGGTCATTCAGGTCGGTGGTCGCGAAACGGCCTCCGTCGAGCGGAACGAGCGGACGGAGATCCGGCGGGATCACAGGGATGACTTTCATAATCATCCATTCCGGACGGTTGATCTTATTTGACTCCTGGAACCACTTGACTATCTGGAGTCTCTTCAGGAGATCCACCTTTCTCTGCTGCGAATTCTCCGCCAGCATCTGCTGGCGTATCTCCTTGCCCAGAGCATCCACGTCGATTTCGCACAGAAGGTCATAGAGTCCCTCTGCACCCATCTTGGCCACGAACTTGTTCGGATCGTCCGACGGAAGGGACTCATTCTCCGGCAGGGTGGCGAGCACGTCGAGGTACTCGTCCTCCGAGAGGAGGTCGCACTTCTTCAGACCGGAATCGCCAGGCCTGACCACGATGTACTTCTCGTAATAGATGACGGATTCGAGCCTCTTGGCGCTGATGCCGAGAAGAGCGGAAATCTTGTTCGGGGAGGACTTGAAGTACCAGATGTGAGCCACCGGGACGGTGAGGGTGATATGACCCATACGCTCCCTGCGGACCTTCTTCTCAGTCACTTCCACCTTACACCTGTCGCAGACGATGCCGCGATAGCGGATTCTCTTGTACTTTCCGCAATAGCACTCGTAATCCTTGGTAGGTCCGAATATCTTCTCGCAGAAAAGTCCGTCGCGCTCCGGCTTGTAGGTTCTGTAATTTACCGTCTCCGGCTTCAGGACTTCACCGCAAGACCTTTTGGTAATGTCCTCCGGAGAAGCGAGCGAGATGCTGATGCGCCGGAAATTGCTCTTTACTTTATTATCTTTGTTATAGGCAGGCATATTTCTATCTGTCAATTGTCCGTTATTAATCCAGAGTCACCTTGAGTCCCAGACCCCTGAGCTCGTGAAGCAGAACGTTCAGAGATTCAGGTATGCCCGGTGTCGGCATCGGGTCGCCCTTCACGATCGCCTCATAAGTCTTGGAACGTCCGGTGACATCGTCAGACTTGACCGTAAGAATCTCTTGGAGGGCATTGGCCGCGCCGTACGCCTCAAGAGCCCAGACTTCCATCTCTCCGAATCTCTGACCTCCGAACTGGGCCTTACCGCCGAGAGGTTGCTGAGTGATGAGAGAGTAAGGACCGATGCTTCTCGCGTGCATCTTGTCATCGACCATATGGCCGAGCTTGATCATATAGATGACACCCACCGTGGCCGGCTGGTCGAAATAGTCTCCGGTGCCTCCGTCGCGGAGCTGGGTTTTGCCGAATCTCGGCAGGCCCGCCTTGTCGGTAAGCTCGCAGATCTCATCGATGCTCGCACCGTCGAAAATAGGTGTGCTGAACTTGAGACCGAGCTCCTTGCCCGCCCAGCCGAGAACAGTTTCGTAAATCTGTCCGAGGTTCATTCGGGAAGGTACACCCAGCGGGTTCAGTACGATGTCCACAGGAGTGCCGTCAGCGAGGAAAGGCATATCTTCCTGACGGACGATCTTGGCGACGATGCCCTTGTTGCCGTGACGGCCGGCCATCTTATCACCTACGGTAATCTTTCTCTTCTTGGCTACGTAAACCTTGGCAAGCTGCATTACGCCGTTGGAGAGTTCGTC
This sequence comes from Bacteroidia bacterium, assembly GCA_030529945.1. Taxonomy (GTDB): domain Bacteria; phylum Bacteroidota; class Bacteroidia; order Bacteroidales; family UBA932; genus Cryptobacteroides. The sequence continues at coordinate 11,237 of JAUMVX010000036.1, forward strand.
ACCGATCTTGATCTTGTCGATTTCCCTCTTATGCTTGGCTGCAGCGACCTTTCTGGCGATGCAGTAGTTGTTTATGAGGTCACGGATCAGGATGTTCGTCTCCTTGTCGGTGGTCCAGCGGTTCGAGTTCACATTCTCGTAATCGAAACCATTCAGGGCCTCGGCGCCTATCGTCTTGTCCTTGGCGATGAGCTCCACTCCGTAGAGGTCACTTATGCCGGCGCTCTTCTTGCCCTTGGTGAGGGTGACGAGCTTGCCGATGAACTCGGAGCGCAGTTTCTCCATCTTGGCGGTGAAATCCGCCTCGCGGATGGCGATCTTCGCCTCCCTGTCAGTTTTTGCCTGGCCTCTGCGTCCGCCTTCCTTGGAGAGCTTCGCATAGAGGGCCGTGTTTATGATGGTCCCGCTGAGCGAAGGATTCGCTTTCAGAGACGCATCCTTGACATCTCCGGCCTTGTCACCGAAAATGGCCTTCAGAAGCTTCTCCTCAGGAGAAGGGTCGCTTTCGCCCTTCGGCGTGATTTTGCCGATCATAATGTCACCCGGCTCGATATGGGCTCCGATTCTGATGATGCCGCTCTCGTCGAGATTCCTGGTGGCGTCTTCGCTCACATTCGGGATGTCCGAGGTAAGCTCCTCCATACCGCGTTTTGTGTCGCGGACTTCGGTGGAGTACTCGTCCACGTGCACGGACGTGAGGATGTCCCATTTCACCATCTCTTCGGAAAGGACGATGGCATCCTCGTAATTGTAACCTTTCCAAGGCATAAACGCTACCTTGAGGTTCCTTCCGAGCGCGAGTTCTCCGCCCTGTGTGGCGTAACCTTCAGTGAGAATCTGACCCTTGGTCACCTTGTCTCCCTTGCGGACGACAGGCTTCAGGGTGACGGTCGTGCTCTGATTAGTCTTCCTGTAGATAGGCAGCTTGTATATGGTCTCCTCCGGGGAGAAGCTTACGAACTTCTCGTCCTCGGTGCGGTCGTACCTGATGCGGATTTCGTTCGCGTCCACATAGGTGACTTCGCCCTTGCGCTCGGCGATGCACTGGGTCCTGGAGTCGATGCAGACTCTCTCTTCGAGGCCGGTTCCCACGATAGGGGATTCCGGTTTGAGAAGCGGAACGGCCTGACGCATCATATTCGCTCCCATAAGCGCACGGTGAGCGTCATCGTGCTCCAGGAACGGGATGAGTGATGCGGCCACGGAAGCCATCTGGTTAGGAGCCACGTCCATATAGTCCACCTCTTCCTTGGTGACTACAGGGAAATCTGCCTCCAGACGGCACTGGATGCGGTCTTCCGCTATGGTACCGTCGTCTTCCATACGTACATTGGCGAGGGAAACGAGCTTGTCCTCCTCTTCCTCGGCGCTCATATAGTGCCAGCCGCTGTCGGACAGGTCCACCTTTCCTTCGTGAACCTCGCGGTACGGCGTCTCGATGAAACCGAGTCCGTCAATCTTCGCATAAACGCAGAGCGAGGATATGAGACCGATGTTCGGGCCTTCCGGAGACTCGATAGGACAAAGTCTTCCGTAATGCGTATAGTGTACGTCACGGACTTCGAAGCCCGCCCTGTCTCTGGAAAGACCGCCCGGACCGAGGGCCGAAAGACGTCTCTTGTGAGTCACCTCGGCCAGAGGGTTGGTCTGGTCCATGAACTGGGAGAGCTGGCTGGTTCCGAAGAACGAATTGATTACCGACGAGAGGGTCTTTTCGTTAATCAGGTCGGTAGGATTGAACTGCTCGCTGTCGCGTACGTTCATCTTCTCGCGGATGGTGCGGGCCATACGGCTGAGACCTACGCTGAACTGGTTTGCAAGCTGCTCGCCCACGGTGCGCACGCGGCGGTTGCTGAGATGGTCGATGTCATCGACAGCCGCCTTGGAATTTATGAGCTGAATGAGATACTTGATGATCTCGATGATGTCATTGTTCGTGAGAACCCTTATCTCCGGGGCTGTGGTGAGGCTCAGCTTCTTGTTCAGACGGTAGCGGCCCACGCTGCCCAGATCGTATCTCTTCTCGGAGAAGAAGAGCTTGTCGATGACGTCTCTGGCAGTGTTCTCGTCAGGCGGTTCGGAATTGCGGAGCTGCTTGTAGATGAAGCTGACCGCTTCCAGTTCCGTGTTCGTCGGATCTTTCTGCAGAGTGTTGAATATGATATTGTACTCGGCGGAATTAGCTTCGTCCTTCTGGAGAAGGATGGTCTTCACGTCCGTCTCCATAATGGCGGCGATGGTCTCGTCATTGAGGAGCTCGCCCCTGTCCACGACAGGTAAGGTTCTCTCGATAGGGATGACCTCTCCGGTGTCCTCGTCTTCGAAATCTTCCGTCCAGGTCTTGAGCACTTTGGCGGCGAGCTTGCGTCCCTCGTTCGCCTTGAGTTCTTCCGCTGTCACAGCGACTTCGTCAGCGAGGCCGAATATGTCTATTATGTCCTTGTCACTGTTGTAACCGATGGCTCTGAGAAGAGTGGTAACAGGAAGCTTCTTCTTGCGGTCGATGTACGCGTACATCACGTTGTTGATGTCTGTCGCGAACTCGATCCAGGATCCCTTGAACGGGATTATTCTGGCAGAATAAAGTTTGGTGCCGTTGGCGTGCATACTCTGGTCGAAGAACACGCCCGGGGATCTGTGCAGCTGCGAAACTATGATTCTTTCCGACCCGTTTATCACGAATGTTCCGGCCGGAGTCATATAAGGGATGCTCCCCAAATAGACATCCTGGACTCTGGTGTCGAAATCCTCGTGCTCCGGATCGGTGCACGAAAGGCGGAGTTTCGCCTTCAGAGGAACGCTGTACGTAACCCCTCTGTCAAGACACTCCTCGATCGAGTACTGAGGAGGATCGATGAAATAATCTATAAACTCGAGCTTATAGTTGTTCCTTGTATCCTCGATCGGGAAAATCTCCTGGAAAACCTGATACAGCCCCTCGTTCTTTCTGTTCTCGGGGGTGGTTTCGAGCTGGAAGAAATCCTTGAAGGATTTCAGCTGAACCTCCAGAAGATCAGGGTAGTCCAGGATTTTGGATTGTGCGAAGTTGATTCGCTTATTCTTGGTCTTAGTTGACATAATCTGCCTTGGGATAAAAGAGAAATTTAATTACGATAAAAAGGTTTAGAGCCTGATGACGGCTCTAAACCTGTTTTTGTCCCTTAAGCAGGGAAGGGGGCGAAGCTACTTAATCTCAACTTCTGCGCCTGCCTCTTCGAGAGTAGCCTTGAGCTGCTCAGCCTCTGCATTGGATACTTTCTCTTTCAGAGGTGTAGGGGCCTTGTCGACAAGTTCCTTGGCTTCCTTAAGACCGAGACCGAGGGCCTCCTTGACAACCTTGATGACGCCAAGCTTGGCTGCGCCGGCTGACTTGAGGATAACGTCGAATTCGGTCTGCTCTGCAGGACCGGCCTCAGAGCCGCCTTCATTTGATACTACTACTGCCGCTGCAGCAGGCTCGATACCGTAAGTCTCTTTGAGAACGTTGATGAGCTCCTGCACATCTTTTACAGTCAAGTTTACCAACTCTTCTGCAAGTGCTTTTACATCTGCCATAATTGATTTTATTTTTTTAAATTGATATTGTTTCTCTGTTATTCTGCCGCAGGGGCCTCAGCGGCCTCAGGGGCAGGTTTTTTCGCCTCGGCAAGAGCCTTGATGACTGCGGTCTCCCCGGCACCTTCAGAAACGGTCTGCAGTGCGGAGAGAAGTCTCTGTGCAGGGGACTGGAGGAGAGTGAGAACATCACCGATGAGTTCTTCCTTGGTCTTGATGGCTGCGAGCTGATCCAGCTTGTCAGCACCGATGAATACGCATTCCTGTACATACGCGCCCTTCACCTCGGGTTTTTCCATACCCTCTTTCCGGAGCTTCTTGATAAGCTTGCCAGGTGCGTTAGGCACGTGCGTGTACATAATGGCCGTGTTGCCTTCGAGAACCTCGAGGAGGCTCTTCATATCTTCGTTGCCGGAAGCTTTGAGAACGTGTGCGAACAGAGTGTTCTTGACGACCGTAAGCTTGATCTTGGCATCGAAGCAGGCGCGGCGGAGCTTGGTGGTATCCTTGGCATTCAGTCCGGCGATATCCGTGATGTAGAAGTTCGGATATTCCTTGAGCTGGGCTGAGATGGTTTCAATAATCTGATCTTTAAGTTCCTTTTTCATAGAATTGAATTTTTATTTCTCAGCACGATTCAAGAATGCTTTGAGGTCAACCTTAATGCCCGGGCTCATAGTGGTGCACATTGCAGCGCTCTTCATATATGTTCCCTTGAGAGTCTGAGGCTTGAGTTTAGCTACAGCGTTAAGGAACTCTGTAGCGTTCTCAAGTATCTGCTCCGGAGTGAAAGACACCTTGCCGATGGCTGCGTGGACGATACCTGTCTTGTCGACCTTGAAGTCGATCTTACCGGCCTTCACGTCTTTTACGGCGTTGCCTATCTCCATAGTGACGGTTCCCGTCTTAGGGTTCGGCATAAGGCCTCTCGGTCCGAGAATGCGTCCGAGGGCGCCGACCTTGGCCATTACGGAAGGGGTACATACGATGACGTCGATATCCGTCCAGCCGCCTTTAATCTTCTCGATATATTCGTCAAGACCCACATAGTCCGCACCGGCGGCCTCAGCCTCGGCGACCTTGTCAGGCGTACAGAGCGCGAGGACTCTGGTGACTTTTCCCGTTCCGTGAGGGAGGGATACGACGCCACGAATCATCTGGTTCGCCTTGCGAGGGTCTACACCGAGATTTGCGGAAATCTCCACGGAAGCGTCGAACTTGGTGTAGGTGATATCCTTCAAAAGAGCACAAGCCTCTGCGAGTGTGTAAACCTTGTTGTGGTCATATTTGGCCAGAACGGTTTTCTGATTTTTTGTCAATTTGCTCATTTCGGTTGTGATTTAAAGGTTCTCGGGGAATTTTCCGGTAACGGTGATACCCATACTTCTCGCAGTTCCCGCAACCATCTTCATCGCTGACTGAATGGTGAACGCGTTGAGGTCCGGCATCTTGCCTTCTGCGATTTCCTTTACCTGATCCCAGGTGACGGATGCCACTTTCTTTCTGTTAGGCTCGCCTGATGCAGTCTGTATTTTCGCTGCCTCCTTAAGGGAGATAGCCACAGGCGGCTGTTTTACCTCGAAGGAGAAGGACTTGTCTGAGAATACTGTGATTACTACAGGAAGGACTTTACCTGCCTGAGCCTGCGTAGCAGCATTGAACTGCTTGCAGAAATCCATAATGTTCAAGCCTTTGGAACCGAGAGCAGGTCCTACCGGAGGTGCTGGATTGGCAGCTCCGCCTTTTATCTGGAGCTTGATGAATCCGGTAACTTCTTTTGCCATGATTTGTGTTATTCTTTAGATACTTGTGTAAAACTGAGTTCCAGAAGAGTCTTTCTGCCGAAAATCACCACGATGACTTTCAGTTTGCTTCTGTCCTCGACGATTTCTTCTACTGTGCCGTTGAAACCGCTGAATGGGCCGTCGGTAATCTTGACTTTGTCACCCGGTTCGTAGTTGACTTCCGTCTCCGCCGCTCCGGCGGCATTTTCATCCTGCTCGCCGAGGATACGCTGAACCTCCTCGTCACGAAGAGGGACAGGCACACGCTCGACCTGATTGCGGTTTACAGTCCTGTTTTCCGTCAGAAAACCGGACATCCCCGGAACAAGATTTCGGATGATGTTCTCGAGCATAGCGCTCAGTTCGGCCTCGATCAGCACATAACCGGGATAAAGCAGCCTGTCGGCCACCTTACGCTTGTTATTTTTCGTGACGATTTCCTTTTTTACCGGAACGAGCACCTGAGCGACCTGGTCCTTAAGACCGCTTCGCTCAATTTCTTTCTCGAGATATTCCTTCGCCTTCTTTTCCTTCCCGCCTGCAGTACGCAGAACGTACCATTTCATTTCGCCCATATCAGTGTTACAATGAGTAAATTGCCGTCATTATAGACTGGAAAGCAAGGTCTACAACCCAGAGTATAGCCGCGAGTATTACGGTAGTGACCATAACCAGAAGAGCAGAGCTCTGCAGCTTTGCCCAAGATGGCCACGTCGTCTTCTTCGTAAGCTCTACGAAAGCCTCTTTAAGATAGTTGATAAACTTTCTCATCTTTACCTTTAAAGGACGCCGTAAATTGGAAGCTTGAACAGCGCCAGTTAAACAATTACCAAATCGTAACCTTTGATATTAATGTGGCAGGGGAAGCAGGATTCGAACCCACATCGACGGTTTTGGAGACCGCTGAACTACCCTTGTTCTATTCCCCTGAAAGGACGTCCCCGCAAAGGAACGTCCTGTGTGGATTTATCGTGTATTACTCGATAATCTTGATAACCTGTCCGGCACCTACGGTGCGGCCACCCTCACGGATAGCGAAGCTGAGACCCTCGTTCATAGCGACAGGGGTGATGAGCTTGACATTGATTTCAACGTTATCGCCAGGCATTACCATCTCGACACCTTCAGGGAGAGTGATCTCACCGGTAACATCAAGTGTACGGATGAAGAACTGAGGACGATACTTGTTGTGGAACGGAGTATGACGGCCGCCTTCCTCTTTCTTGAGGACGTAAATCTGGGCCTGGAACTCGGTATGAGGAGTGATGGAACCCGGCTTGGCGACCACCTCACCTCTCTTGACTTCCTTCTTGTCGATACCGCGGAGGAGAAGACCTACGTTGTCACCTGCCTCACCCTGATCAAGGAGCTTGCGGAACATCTCGACACCTGTGCAGACGGAAGTTCTAGGCTTCTCGCTGAAACCTACGAGCTCTACAGGATCGTTAACGTGAACGGTACCCTGCTCGATACGTCCGGTAACTACGGTACCGCGACCGGTGATGGAGAAGATGTCCTCGATAGGCATAAGGAAAGGCTTGTCGGTAAGACGTACAGGAAGCGGAATGTAAGAATCCACAGCATCCATAAGCTCCATAACCTTAGCCTCCCACTCAGGCTCGCCGTTGAGGGCGCCGAGGGCGGAACCGCGGATAACAGGGGCGTTGTCACCGTCGAAGTCATATTTATTAAGAAGGTCACGAACCTCCATCTCCACGAGGTCAAGCATTTCCTCATCGTCCACGAGGTCAACCTTGTTCAGGAAGACAACGATCTTAGGAACGTTAACCTGCTTTGCGAGAAGAACGTGCTCGTTCGTCTGAGGCATAGGACCGTCGGTAGCTGCTACTACGAGGATGGCGCCATCCATCTGAGCTGCACCCGTTACCATATTCTTAACGTAATCTGCGTGGCCTGGGCAGTCTACGTGAGCGTAGTGACGGTTAGCGGTCTGATACTCTACGTGAGCGGTGTTGATGGTGATACCGCGCTCCTTCTCTTCAGGAGCGTTATCAATCTGGTCGAACGTCTTGACCTCAGAAAGGCCCTTGCTAGCAAGCACCTTGGTGATAGCTGCGGTCAAAGTGGTCTTACCGTGGTCAACATGGCCGATAGTACCGATGTTAACGTGAGGTTTATCCCTCTTAAAAACTTCTTTTGCCATAATATTATGTATAAATTGTGTTCTGCAAAAATAAACCGGAATTTTACTCCCGGCGCGGAGCCGATGATGGGATTTGAACTCATGACCTCATCCTTACCAAGGATGCGCTCTACCCCTGAGCTACATCGGCAAATGGAGCGGAAAACGAGGTTCGAACTCGCGACCCTCAGCTTGGAAGGCTGATGCTCTACCAACTGAGCTACTTCCGCACGATATAAAAGTGGGAGGAGCAAGATTCGAACTTACGAAGCGATGACGCAGCAGATTTACAGTCTGCCCCAGTTGGCCACTTTGGTATCCTCCCATACCGGATAAACCGGAATTACTTGAGCCGATGGAGGGATTCGGACCCCCGACCCCGAGATTACAAATCACGTGCTCTGGCCAACTGAGCTACATCGGCGATGTTCAAAGAGCTATCCCTACGAAAGGGAGTGCAAAGTTATGTATTATTTCCGATTCTCCAAAACTTTTTCAATCTTTTTCAAGAACATCGCCGATTTTCCCAAGTATCCCCCCGACATCCAGACCGCATTCCGCCAGCTCCTCGTCCCGGCTGCCCTGCGTAATGAACCTGTCCGGAATCCCGGCGGGCACGACCCGGTTTCCGAGTCCCCGGGAGGCCACAAATTCAGACACCGCACCGAAAAGCCCTCCGGCCACGCAGCCGTCCTCGAGCGTAAGCAGGACTTCGTGCCGCGAAGCGGCTTCCTGCAGCAGGTCGGCATCGAGCGGTTTTATATACCTTATATTATATATGGACGGAGAGAAACCCAGAGAAGCTTGGCCGCGGGCGGCAGCCTGAAGAGCCGACGAAACGACCGGACCGAGCGCGAGCAGAGCCACTCTTTCTCCGCGAAGCAGGCACTCTCCCCGACCTACGGGCAGCTGCTCGAATGCGCATTCCCTCCAAGGGACACCCTCTCCGCAGCCGCGCGGATAGCGTATGATGAACGGAGATTCCTGACGCAGAGCGGTGTACATCAGGTTGCGCAGCTCCAGCTCATCTTTCGGAGCGGCTATGACCACTCCCGGCACGCTGCGGTACGCCGCCAGATCGAAAGAGCCGTGATGCGTCGGTCCGTCTTCCCCCACCACTCCGGCCCGGTCGAAACAGAGCACGACAGGCAGACCCTGAAGCGCCACATCGTGTATAATCTGGTCGTAAGCCCTCTGAGAGAAAGAAGAATAGATGTTGCAGAACGGCCTGAGACCGCCCGCCGCAAGACCTGCGGAAAATGTCACCGCGTGCTCCTCCTCTATGCCCACATCGAAAAAGCGCCCGCTCATCTGCTGCGCGAGCAGAGACATTCCGCTGCCGCTCGCCATCGCCGGAGTGATGCCGACCACACGCTCGTCCGCCCTCGCCAGATCCACCAGCGTCTGTCCGAAGACATCCTGATATCTGGACGCGCCTGCGCGGCGTCCAATCCTTTCCCCCGTTTCCGGGTCGAACCTGCCCGGAGCGTGCCATACCGTCGGGTCCGCCTCGGCGGGAGCGTAGCCCTTGCCCTTCGTGGTGATGCAGTGCAGAATCCGCGGTCCGCCGATATCCTGCAGCTTGCGCAGGACTCTTGTCATCTCGGCGATGTCGTTCCCGTCCACAGGACCGAAGTATCTGAATCCCAGCGACTCGAAGAGGTCTCCCCCCGAATCCTTCACGAGATAGGACTTGAAGCCGCGCGCCCATCGCTGGACAGCCTTTCTGAATCCGCTCTCGCCCATCCTGTGCCAGATCCTGTCCTTGACGCGGTTATACGTCGGATGGGTGGTGATCTTCAGAAGATATTTGTGCAGGGCCCCGAGATTCTCGTCTATGGAGCGGTTGTTGTCATTCAATATGACCAGAAGGTCCGCATCGCTGTCGCCGGCATTGTTCAGACCCTCGAAAGCCAGACCGCCGGTGAGCGCCCCGTCTCCTATGACGGCGACGACCTTACGGTGCTCACACCTGTGCCTCGCGGCTTCCGCAAGCCCCAGCGCGGCAGATATCGAAGTGGACGAGTGGCCGGTGCCGAAGGCGTCGAAGGGACTTTCGTCGATCCGGGGAAAACCGCTGATGCCTCCTCTGGTGCGCATCTGCGCGAACTGTGCGCGGCGGCCGGTAAGAATCTTGTGCGCGTAAGCCTGATGGCCCACATCGAACACTATCTTGTCGTAAGGGGTGTCGTACACGTAATGGAGCGCCGTAATGATCTCGACGGCCCCCAGACTCGAAGCCAGATGACCGGGATTCCTCGAACAGCAGTCCACCATATAGGCCCTGATCTCGGCGCAAAGGGCCGGAAGCTGAAGTTCTTCCAGTTTCCGGAGGTCGGCGGGGGAATCGATATGGTCCAGCATTTCTGACATTACGGTATCGCGAAATCCCTGCAAAGGTACTTCTTTTCTTCCGAAAAAAGAGTACATTTGTGACCGTTCGAAACTAGCATTTAAAGAATATGGGTGAAAAAGTAAGCAAACTGATGAATGACTCCCCTCTCGCGAGGTGGACCGTTCTGGCCCTGGTGGCACTGATGATGTTCTTCGCGTATATGTTCGTGGACGTGATGTCCCCGCTGAAGTCGCTTGTGGAGAGTGACTTGGGCTGGAACAGCGGCGTCTTCGGGAAATACGCCGCATCCGAGTACATACTCAACGTCTGCGGCTTCCTCATCATCGCCGGAGTCATTCTGGATAAACTGGGCGTCCGCTTTTCCGGCATACTCTCCGCGGGACTGATGGTTCTGGGAGCCGGCATCAAATTCGTCGGTATCAGCGACTGGTTCCAGGCCACGGCCTTCGCGCAGTGGCTCGGAAGCTGGTGGGTCGAGATGCCGGCAAGCGCCAAGATGGCTTCTCTGGGCTTTATGATTTTCGGCTGCGGCTGCGAGATGGAAGGCACGAACGTCTCCAAGATTCTCGCCAAGTGGTTCAAGGGCAAGGAGATGGCCCTCGCTATGGGACTTGAGATGGCCATCGCACGCCTCGGCGTATTCGGAGTGATGTGGATCGCCCCGCTCATTTCCGCAAAATTCGACGGCTCCGTCATCGCCCCTCTGGGGTTCTGCGGCGCTCTGCTCGTGATAGGTCTCATCAACTTCATCATCTTCGGAGTTATGGACCGCAAGTTCGACCGGCAGCTTGTGGAGGCCGGTCTGGCTACAGAAGAGAAATCTCCTGAAGACGAGTTCCACGTAAGCGACCTCGGAGCGATTTTCAAGAGCAAGATGTTCTGGATCGTGGCTCTGCTTTGCGTGCTCTACTACAGCGCGATCTTCCCGTTCCAGAGATATGCTCCCAACTTCCTGGAGGAAACTCTCGGAATCGACGCAGCTTCGGCGGCACAGCTTTTCAGCTGCTTCCCTATCCTGGCTATGGTCCTCACCCCGCTTCTGGGCATCTTCCTCGACCGCGTGGGCAAGGGCGCGAGTATGCTGATGGCCGGCTCCGTCATAATGATAGCCTGCCATCTGAGCTTCGCCTTCCTGCTGCCGGCATTCCCGAGCAAGGGTTTCGCGCTCGCTCTTATCGTAGTCCTGGGCGTAAGCTTCTCTCTGGTTCCTGCAGCCCTCTGGCCTTCAGTCCCTAAAATCATAGACGAGAAGATTCTGGGTTCCGCCTACTGCCTCATCTTCTGGGTACAGAACATCGGACTCTGCCTCGTTCCTATGCTCATCGGCTCCCTGCGCCAGATTACCGGCGGATATACTGTCCCTATGATCGTGTTCTCCAGCTTCGGAGTCCTCGCGTTCATCTTCAGTTTCTTCCTGAAGAAGGAAGACCGCGCCAAGGGATACGGGCTGGAACTCCCTAACATCAAGAAATAAACGCTTAAGAACAGACACGAAATGTCCCCGAAAAAGACCCGTACACATCTGTGCTGGATAGCATTGGCCTGTCTGGTGGTGCCGATGTTCGCATCGTACTTCTTCGACGATATGTTCTCGACCCTGTCCCAGCTCTTCAAGCATCCCGAACTGCTCGAACTCGGATGGGATTCCGAAGCCTACGGTTTCTATGCCGGAGGCTACTCCTTCCTCTGCGTATGCGGCGGCCTGATAGTATGCGGAATACTGCTCGACATATTCGGCGTGCGTATCATAGGGTCAGTTTTCGTGGGGCTTATGATAGCCGGGGCTGCTACGGTCTACGGGGCCATCACCTCCGCTCTGCCGCCTCAGACTTCTCTGGTCATCGCCTATGTGGGCTGTATGCTCTTCGGTCTGGGCAGCGAAATAGCCGGGGTGGCAGTCACCAGAAGCATCGCCAAATGGTTCAAGGGACGCAACGTGGCCCTCGCTATGGGACTCCAGCTCGCCATCGCCCGTCTGGGCACTGCGGCGGCCTTCATCATTTCGCCCCTGCTCGTGGCGGAAAAGTCCGCAGGGCAGATGTACACGCTTGCGGAGACCTCCAGGCCGGCCCTGCTCGGCCTGGGCCTGCTGCTGTTCGGGGGCATACTCTGGGCGGCATTCGTGGCTATGGACGCGAACTTCGACCGCGAGGCGGGCGTCAAGTCCGGACGCGGCGAGGTCGCGGAGAATGACAAGTTCAAATTCTCGGACATCCTGAAGCTACTTACGAACACCCGCTTCATTCTGGTGGCGCTGCTCTGCGTGTTTTTCTATTGCTGCATAATCTCCTTCAAGAAATTCGGTACGGCGATCGTGATCCCGCGTTTCGGGATGGACGCCGAAAGCGCCAAGTGGATGATTACTCTGATTCCGTTCTTCACCGTCGTGTTCACGCCGCTTTTCGGAGCGCTCGTGGACAAGGTCGGAAAGGCCAGCAGATGGATGATCATAGGCGCGGTTCTGGTATTCTGCGCACATCTGGTCATCGCCTTTGCCCCACAGGGAGTTCCGCTCTGGGGATATGCCGGCATCGCCATTCTGGGTGTGGGGTATTCGCTCGTGCCTTCGGCTATGTGGCCTACCGTGCCGAAGATAGTGCCGGAAAAGAACCTGGGGACAGCCTATTCCCTGACATACTGGGTACAGAATATGGGTATGCTGCTTGTGCCCGTCTTCGTGGGCAGAGTCTTCAAGTCCGAGACCTCCACTCTTGTGGCCGCCGTGCGTGCCGAGTATATCTTCATCGGCCTGGGAATCGTCGCCATCACCGTGGCGATCTTATTCTTCGCCTCCGCACGCAGGCATCCGGAACTCAAGATAGACGAGCCGAACCGCAGATGATTTAGTGATGATGAAAAAATAAGTTGGTAAGTTTTTGTGAAGGATTTTTGTGGATAAATTTGTTTGTGAAGAAGGAGTGTACCGGGGTACACGACTGATGAACAAATGAATTTAGACCAAAAAGACGAGCAAAAGCACCAAGTTATTTTTTAGGAATCACTTAAGATAAGTGATGATAAGTATCTTTGCGAAAAAGAACCCCGAGGACGAGACGGTTTTTCATCTGACGGAGCATAGATTTTGCTTGCAGTGTGAGCGGATTTGAACTTTATTTCATATCTTGCGGAAGCTTCGGCCTGATTATTATTTTAAAACATTTATAAGTTATGTCACTGAATAAAGTTATGCTTATCGGCAACGTGGGGAAGGACCCGGAGGTGCGTTACTTCGACGGAAATTCTCCCCAGAACGCGAGCAGCAAGGTAGCAAGATTTACCCTTGCGACTACTGAGCGCTATCGCGACCGCAGCGGAGAGATGCGCGAGAATACTGAATGGCACAATCTCGTCGCCTGGAGAAACTCGGCGGAACTGGCGGAGAAATATATCCGCAAGGGGAGCCAGATATATGTGGAGGGAAAACTTTCCACACGCAGCTGGACAGACCAGAGCGGGGCGAAGAGGACGACGACGGAAATCGTGGTGGACAATATACAGCTTCTCGGGAAACGTGAGGGGAACGCCACTGATGGCGGAGCCTACACCCCGGCAGCCGCTCCACAAGGCTCCTATCAGCAGCAGGGCTATTCACGCCCGTCACAGCCTGCATATCCGCAGCAGCCTGCTCCCGCTCCTCAGCCGGCTCCACAGCCCGCTCCCGAAGCTCCTGATGCCGGTCTCGACGAAGTGGACGACCTCCCGTTCTAAAAAGCCAGGACGGATATCCCACAAAATAAAGGACTGCAACAAGAATTTGTTGCAGTCCTTTATTTTGTGGAGATAAGGAGATTCGAACTCCTGACCCCCTGCTTGCAAAGCAGGTGCTCTACCAACTGAGCTATACCCCCGAAAACGAAAAAAAGTAGTCCCTGGCAGAGTTGAACTGCCGACCTCCACATTATCAGTGTGGCGCTCTAACCAACTGAGCTAAGAGACTATATAATATAAAAGATAAGTACAGGACAGGTCCGAAGATGTCCTTGATACAGACCGGCGAGCGTCAGCGTCAGAAACGCGCTCCAAAAAGGAGGTGTTC
>JAUMVX010000037.1 GCA_030529945.1 Bacteroidia bacterium
GAAATATGGCTCTCAATTTACAGAAGATGCATCCATAGTCAGGGTCTCTTGTCCGGCTATCAGTTTTGAGCAAATTGTGCAGCAGCCGATATTGTGGAATTGGAAGCATGCTGAAGGCAGTATTACAGAAAGTGATAGAGCCAATGCAAGAGCTTTCTCATTCATCCCGTTCTCGGCATTTGTCGCACAAATGAATAAAATTACTATTGGTGCCGAGAACCAGACAGGGACGAAAGTGTTTTCGGGAAGAATAGTAACTGTCCAAATAGCGGATATGCTCCCTGTGGGTGATAATGATTTTTGGAATTAGCAATTATGAGAAAGATACTTGTTTTATTATTTGCTTTAATAGCACAGACTTTACCTGCGCAGACCTATTACAATATGTGGAGGGGATCCGGACAATCCGGTCAACCTGAATGGATTGCGAATTCAGCCATGTCTTATGGGTTTACAGGAATACAGTTTACCACAGCTGACATCTACCGGGGCCACATTGCCGGCAACGGACAGTGGTTCATTATGAACCCGGATGAAAGTATAACTTCCTCTCAGTATGTCAATACGCTCAAAAATAATATGGCAAATGTCGCGAACTGTGCTTTAGGAACTCAAGGCGGCATTGCTGCAAATAAATTTTTGCTTACAGATTTTGAGATATCAAGCAATGTTGACGCATATCTTTCGTTTGGGCGTAATCATCACGTCACTTTCGATAATCAGGTAGCCCAATGGCTGAGAATCAATTCCTATGGCGGAATAGCTTGCTGGGGTAACGGCCTTGCGAATGACAATGATAATCCGAATTTGTTGTTGACAGGGACTGAGATGAAAACATTCCTGGATGGGATTTATGCATCTTTAAAGAAATCCAACAATTCTTTATGGTTCGGTTCAACAAGTAATGCCGGTTTTGAAATCGGGACAAATGGTACCACGGCCCTCTATATAGGGAACGGACAGAATATCTTCCTCGGATTCAACAGGAATACAGCAGCAGAAATCAGAGACCCGCTCAAACTGCAGTATAGACTATTTGTAGATAAGGGAATTCTATCTGAAGATTATGCCATAGCTCCAAAGTCTGCTTGGGCAGATTATGTCTTTTCAAAGGAATACTCTTTAAGGTCTCTGTCTGAACTTGAAACTTACATTGATAAAAACCGGCATTTACCGGATGTCCCTTCAGCTGAGGATGTCTCTAAGAATGGTTACTCTCAACACGAATTGAATACGGTGCTTCTGCAAAAAATAGAAGAACTGACCCTATATATCATTATGCAGCAAAAGGAGATAGAAGAACTTAAACATAAGATGATCAATCTATGACAAAGGATAAGTTGATAAACAGTAGAATATACCCTTGGATTGTCGTCGGCCTTCTGTGGGTTGTCGCATTGCTAAACTATATGGACAGGCAGATGCTGTCCACTATGAGGGAAGCTATGCAGATAGATATCTCGGAACTCGAGTCCGCTGTAAACTTCGGGCGGCTGATGGCAATATTCCTATGGATTTATGGCTGTGTCAGTCCGTTTGCGGGAGCCGTAGCGGACAGAATCAGCAGAAAATGGATTATTGTAGCATCTCTGGGTGTATGGTCTGCCGTAACTATGCTTATGGGGTATTGCACATCATTCAACCAGATTTATTGGCTGCGGGCTCTGATGGGCATCAGTGAAGCGCTTTACATCCCTGCAGCGCTTTCCCTTCTTGCCGATTATTTTACGGGGTCTGCCAGAAGCCTTGCCGTGGGAATACATATGACAGGACTATATCTGGGCCAGGCAATAGGAGGTTTCGGCGCCACATTGGCAGCTGCTTATTCCTGGCAGGCAACTTTCCATTGGTTCGGCATTATCGGTATAGCATATGCCTTAGTCCTGATGTTGCTGCTGTCCGACAAGAGGGCAGAGAGGCAGAATCCGGAAGAATTCAGCGTGCCGAGTAAAAAGGAGCCTGTTTGGAAGAGTTTCGCTCTCGTG
This sequence comes from Bacteroidia bacterium, assembly GCA_030529945.1. Classification (GTDB taxonomy): domain Bacteria; phylum Bacteroidota; class Bacteroidia; order Bacteroidales; family UBA932; genus Cryptobacteroides. The sequence goes on from JAUMVX010000037.1 coordinate 1,986, forward strand.
TTCTCAAACATATCATTCTGGGTGATTCTTTTCTTTTTTGCTTCATCTTCACTTCCCGGCTGGTCGACAAAGAACTGGCTCCCGACATTGTTCGCGGACAGTCTGGGGATACCTATGGCTCAAGCAGGTCCGATATCTACAATTACAATTACCGCATCATCTTTTATCGGAGTACTGCTTGGCGGCTCCCTCTCGGATAAATGGGTGAAGAAGAATCTTAAGGGAAGAATATATACAAGCGCAATCGGTTTGGCCCTGATGATTCCCGCCCTTGTCTTCATAGGTCTCGGAAGCGGTATGGTTGCCGCCGTGGGCGCGGGTGTCTGTTTCGGGGTCGGGTATGGTATGTTTGATACCAACAATATGCCGATTCTCTGCCAGTTCGTTTCCGTAAAACACCGTGCAACAGCATACGGCATAATGAATATGACCGGCGTTTTTGCAGGTGCCGTCATCACAAAGGTGCTCGGCCAGTGGGCCGATAATGGAAATCTCGGACTTGGATTTGCTTTGATGTCCGGCGTAGTCGCATTCGCGCTTTGCCTACAGATTTTCATTCTCAAACCATCATCAGATAATATTGAATAGAGTATGGTACTTGCCAACATTAATGATTTCTGTAACTATCAAAGCCTGAACCCTCATTTTAAGACTCTCATCAAATATCTGAAGGGGCATAATCTTTTGTATGAAGATTTTGGAAAGATAGTCGTTGATGGCGAAAAAGTCTACATCAACAACATCAAGGTCGATGGCATATCCGCAGATGCACAAGTGCTTGAAATGCACAAGAAGTACATTGATGTGCATATCCTGCTGGAAGGCAGGGAGACCATTGGTATCAAGGCTTTGGCCAAGATTACAAGTTTCTCGAAAGCATATGATGAAATAAGCGAATGCGCACTCTCTCAAGAAAAAGCGGACTGCTATATTGAGATGATGCCGGGAGACATAATGATTTGTTTCCCGGAGGATGCACACGCTCCCGCGATAGGCAACGGTGTCATCAGAAAAGCAATTGCGAAAGTACAAATGCCGATTGATTTGCCACGAAAACACCGGACAAAATCCCACGAAAACACCGATTGATTTGCCACGCCCCCTGAGCCGCTACGCTCAGGGGGTTCGAGGAAGGTGGGATTGCCGGTCGAGCCGGCAATGACGGAGAAGGAAAGCGATGACTGAATACGTCATGCCCGACCTGCTTTGCCGTCATGCCCGACCTGTTCGGGCATCCCGTGTCTCGAAGGGATTGCCGGTCGATGCCGGCAATGACGGGAAAGCGGGCCGTCAGAAACTCAGCGTCACTTTCAGCATAGCGTGGCGCGGAGCCTGGGGGAAGAGTCCCTCCTCCACATACTCGGAGCCTCCGACCACGGCACGGTAAACCCAGGCGTCGCAGTAATAGTCGGCATTCAGAAGATTGCTTACATAGAGACCTATGCCGAGGACCCCGCCCTGCAGAGGGAAGCGTTTTTCGAGCGAACAGTTCAACACATTATAGGCTGGTATGCAGCGGTCGGCGGAGGAGGTGTTGTCCCAATACTGCTTTCCCACGACCTTCCAGTCAGCCGAGAAAGACAAGTCCCGGAACAGGGCGGGACGCAGCCACTCCCCTATTTCCGCCCTGGCCTGTAAAGCGCCCACGAAAGAAGGCGAAAGCAGGATGTGCGGCCTCGAATAGGTCTCGCTCGTCTGGCCGCTGCTCTTCCAGTCCGCATCGTAAGAGTCCAGATATGCAGTGAACTCCTTTATCCGGTTATCCGAAAAGGCGGCGTTCCCCGCCAATTCCAGCCCTCGGAAAGGCTTCCAGGCCGCGGAAAGCTCCACTCCCCTTCTCCAGGCCCTCGGGACGTTCTCCTTTATGGCATAGCCCACATTGCTGCGCTTGCCCGTCTCTATGAGCATATCCTTGTATTCCATCGCATACAGATCGGCGGAAGCCGAGAACTTCTCGGAAGAATACTGGTACCCCAGCTCGAAATCCAGCATCTTTTCAGCCTTCAGCGACTCGTGAGAACCGCCGGCATTGATGGTCTCTATCACATCCTTGATGTCGCTGCGGCCCGGCTCGCGGTGCCCGAGAGCGGCGCTGAAATAGAGACGATTACGCTCGGAGAGAGCAGCAGAAAGGCCGGCGCGGGGATTGAAGAAATCCCAGGCCGTGTCATAGCCGAGGTCGCTGAACTCGTCGTCTATGCCGCTCATCTTCAGAGACAGGTGGCGGTACTGGAGGTCGGCGTAGGCCGTAAGAAGCTTATTCAGCTGATATTCAGTACGCCAGCTAAGGCTCGCCTCCCGCTTGAGACCGTTGTTGCGGTACCATTCAGTGGTGCTGTAATCATAGCTGTCCCCCAGTACCTTGCTCCAGGCTATATGGCCGAAGTGGTCGCCGTCATAACGTGAGAGATAGACATCCGCCACGGAATAGAGACCGCCTTTACGGCAGGACAGGGAAGAATTGAGGACATAGAGATCATTGTCCATAGACTTGACGCGCACCATATCTGAACTGCCGTAAGTGACCCCGTCCTTCCAGTAATCCTTCATCCCGTAATCGGAAAAAGACGCATCCGCCTTATACTCTTCATAATAACCCTCCCCCGGGGTACAGTTCAGCGTGGTGCTCCATACAAGAGACTCCCCGAACTGATGCGCATAGCTGAGCTGGAAATGCCTCTGGCTGTAGTTGTCGCTGTCGTTGTCGTAATAATGCACATTCCCGAGCTCATCGTAATACTCGCCGGCGGAGTTATATCTGCGGTCTTCGGCCATCTTCGCGGCCGATACGCCGTTCCAGGTTATGCCGCTGTGCTGGTTGCCCATAAGGTAGGTGAAACGCAGGGAATTCGTCCCGTTCATCCAGCCCAGAACGGCGAAAGCCGAGCGGACTCGGGCCCAGGCGTTCCGGATGTAGCCGTCCGTGCTGTTCTTCGAATAGGCTGCGCTGGCGTAGAAGCCTCCCGGAAGCAGACCGGTCCCGGCCGCGACAGTGGTCATAGCGGTGTTCCAGGCACCGAGCGAGAAATCCGCACGGGCATAAGGGTCAGCCCCGACCGAAGCCGTGCTCATATTCACGCTCGCCCCGAACGCTCCCGCGCCGGCGGCAGAAGTGCCGAGACCGCGCTGAAGCTGGACGGAAGAGAGCAGGGAGCCCAGCGAAGGGATGTTCACCCAGAAGACTTCCTGAGACTCGGCATCGTTCAGAGTGATGCCGTTAAGGGTGACATTGGTCTGCGACCCGCTGACTCCACGGATTCTGAATTTCGAGTAGCCCAGACCCGTGCCTCCTTCATTCATCGATACGACCGAAGGCTGAAGCGAGAGTGCCATAGGCAGGGAGTTCATAGGCGCGGTGCTGCGCAGCTGCCGCTCGCCGAGCATCGTGTATGTTACCGGAGTGGAACGCCCGGCGCGGCTCGCGGAAACCGTCGCGCTGTCCAGTTTCTCCTTCCACCCCTCGTCGCTCTCCTCCACCATCGCTGCGTCCCGAGTCCCTTCAGTTCCCGAGGACGTTCCGTCCAATCCCTCCTTCCTTTCATCCTTTACAATGTAAGTGTCACCGCCCTCGACAGAAGGACAGTCCCGCCCCGAAGCGGCGGGGGCTGCAAGGCCGGCGGCCAGCAGCAGATTAAAGAAAAATAAAAAACCTCGCATAATTTTTTAAATTTTATGCAAGGGGCACGCCTTCCGGCGCTTGGAGTTTCTGCATTCCCTACGGCGGTATGGACCGCGTCAGGTTCTATGGGACTCTCTCAACCCGGCCCTGCGGCCGGATACCCCCGCAATGTTATGATATGTTATTCCTACTTCGCGACGAGTTTGACCTCGTAGAGACGGGGCCAGTTCTTGCCGGTCAGATAGATTTTCCGTGTCTGCGGATTATAGGCTATGCCGTTAAGCACATCTGTAGCTTCTTCCCTGAGGGCCTTGTCGAGCAGGTCCGCACAGTCGATGGCCGCCTCGATTTCGCCGTTTTCGGGATTGATTATGAAAATGAGGTCCGAGAGATACATATTCGCCCAGATCTTGCCGTCTATATACTCGAGTTCATTCAGATAGTGTACAGGTCTCCCGTCGAGCCGCACCATCACGGAACGCTGCAGCTTGAAATCCTTGTCGAGGAAATACAGCCTCGACGAACCGTCGGAAGTAATGAGAGAAGTGCCGTCGGTAGTGATGCCCCAGCCCTCCCTCGGATAGGAATAGGTCTTCTCGTAGGTGAGCGTGGCCGCATCATATACGAAGGCCACCTTGCTCTCCCAGGTCAGAATGTAGATCTTTCCGTCCAGCTCCGCGGAGCCTTCGGCGAAGTACTTGCGGCTGAAGTTCAGTTTCTCCTTCACCTCTCCGGTAGTGAGGTCCAGCCGGCGCAGCGTGGACTCGCCGTACTGCCCTGTGGTCTCGTAAAGCTCTCCGCCGTAGAAGAAAAGGCCCTGGGTATAGGCGTGCCGGTCGTGCGGATACTCGTTCACCACCTTGATTTTATACTGCTTTATCTTCGCCTGGCAGGACGTGCAGAGCGGCTGCAGGAGCAGCAGCGGCACGAGCAGGGAACCGAATAATATGTTTGCAATTCTTTTCATCTTGAACACCGTGATAAACCGCCCCTTATTCTCCGGAGCCGCTTTCTTTTTCCGGGCGCATCTTCGCTTTCTTTCCGGATTCCGCCCTCTTGTCCATCGCGGCCTTCACGAAGGCGCAGAATATAGGCTGAGGATTCTCCGGGGTGCTCTTGTACTCCGGGTGGAACTGTACGCCGATGAAGAACGGATGCCCGGGCAGCTCCACCACTTCCACGAGACCGGTCTCGGGATTCCTTCCGGTAGCTTTCATACCGGCGTTCTGGAAGAGGTCAAGGAACTCGGAATTGAACTCGTAGCGATGGCGGTGGCGCTCGGAAATCATTTCCGTGCCATAAATCTTCTCGGCGAGCGAACCCTTCTCGAGCTTGCAGGCGAAGGCTCCCAGACGCATAGTCCCGCCCTTTATGGTAGTGGACTTCTGGTCCTCCATAAGGTCGATGACCGGATGCTCCGACTTGGGATTCACCTCTGTGGAGGCCGCATCGGCATAGCCCAGAACATCGCGGGCGAACTCCACGACTGCCATCTGCATTCCCAGACAGATGCCGAAGAAAGGTATGCCCCGTGTGCGGGCATATCTGACAGCCACTATCTTGCCTTCGAGTCCCCTCTCCCCGAAGCCCGGAGCGACCAGGATTCCGTCCATACCGCCGAGCTTCTCCTCGGCGTTGCCGTCGTCCAGATACTCGCTGTGGACCGTATGCACGTGCACTTCACATTCATTGGCCGCGCCGGCGTGTATGAATGACTCGAGTATGGATTTGTAGGCGTCCTGCAGCTCGACGTACTTGCCCACGAGGGCTATGTCCACCGAGGCTTTCGGAGACTGGAGTCTGCCGAGGAAGCGCCTCCAGTTCGTCAGGTCCGGCTGGGCGAAATTCTCTATGCGCAGGTGGCGCACCACAAGTTCGTCGAGGTGCTCCTCGTGCATATTCAGAGGAACCTGATAGATGCTCCACGCATCTATGGACTCTATGACGTGGCCCGGCTTGACATTGCAGAAAAGGGCCACTTTCCTGCGCAGGTCCGCTCCGAGATGGTACTCGGTGCGGCAGACTATGATGTCGGGCTGCACGCCGGACTGCTGCAGGAGCTGCACGGAATGCTGCGTAGGCTTGGTCTTCAATTCTTTGGCAGCTTTCAGATATGGCACGAGGGTGAGGTGGATGGACACGCAGTCTTCTTCCGGAAGCTCCCACTGGAGCTGCCGCACCGCTTCCACGAACGGCTGGGATTCCATATCTCCCACAGTCCCTCCGATCTCGGTGATGACTATGTCGTATTCGCCGGTCTTGCCGAGCAGGAGCATTCTGCGCTTTATCTCATCGGTGATGTGCGGCACGATCTGTACGGTCTTGCCCAGATACGCGCCTTCGCGCTCCTTGGTGATGACGGTGTGGTAGATCTTGCCCGTGGTGACATTGTTCGCCTTCGATGTGCGGACCCCGAGGAATCTCTCGTAGTGTCCGAGGTCGAGGTCGGTCTCGGCTCCGTCGTCGGTGACATAGCATTCGCCGTGCTCATACGGGTTAAGTGTACCCGGGTCTATGTTTATATAAGGGTCGAATTTCTGAATGGTCACTCTGAGTCCGCGTGCCTGAAGCAGTTTGGCCAGTGACGCCGCTATGATACCTTTTCCGAGAGACGATGCGACTCCCCCTGTTACGAAGATGAATTTTGCTGCCATATATAAATGCTGTCTAACAGGGATGCAAAGTTAAGGTCAGTTTTGATTATTTGCAAACTATTTCTTATGTGATGATGAAATAATCACTACCTTTGCGGTCTATGGAAATGACTGTCCTCTTACAGACCGCCGCCTCGGGCGAAGCATTGGACGCGGTCGCCGACTCGGCCGCCGCGGCCTTGAACATCATCAGCGAAAGCGCTCCCGCCGCGCAGACAGGCGGAGGTTCTCTGACTCTGCTGCTGGTTTTTCTCTTCGGCGCTCTTGCCGTATCGTTCCTCTGCTCGCTGCTGGAGTCCACCCTGCTGTCCACGCCTCTGTCCTACGTCACGATGCGCGAGGAGGAGGGCTTCCGGCCCGCGAAGACCTTCAAGAAATACAAGACGGACAGCTCCCGTCCCATCGCGGCCATCCTCAGTCTGAACACCATAGCGAACACTCTCGGCGCGGCCGGAGTGGGTGCGCAGGCGACTCTCGTCTTCGGCTCCAAATGGTTCGGACTGGTCAGCGTTATGACCACGATCCTCATCCTGGTCTTCTCCGAAATCATCCCGAAAACCATAGGCACGAACTACTGGAAGAGTCTTATGGGACTTGTCACCCCGATACTCAAGGTGTTGGTGACCATTATGTTCCCTATAGTCGTGGTGGTCGAGTTCCTCACCAGGATCATCACGCCGAAGGAGAGCGACACTTCCGTTTCCCGCGAGGAGGTCAGCGCGATGGCCAATGTGGCCGAGGAGGGCGGCGACCTCGAGGAGGACGAGAACACGATAATCCAGAATCTGATAAATATGGACGAGGTCACGGCCGAGGACGCGATGACCCCGCGCGTGGTGTGCGCCATCGCGAGCGAGAATATGTCCGTGAAGAATTTCTGCCGCGACAAGAATTTCCGCCGCCACAGCCGCATCCCGGTCTATGCGGAGAACGACGAATACATCACCGGCTACATCCTCCGTGTGGATGCGCTCCAGCTGATGGTGGAGGGCAAGGGCGACGCGGCCCTGTCGTCCATCCGCCGCGACGTGGCGAGCTTCCAGGACACGACTCCGCTCGATGAGATCTGGGACGAGATGCTCGGCAAGGACGAGCAGATTGCCGTCGTCATCGACGAATACGGCAGCTTCCAGGGCATTCTGACTCTGGAGGACGTCATCGAGACCCTGCTCGGCAGCGAGATCGTGGATGAAAAAGACACCGTCCGCGATATGCAGCAGCTCGCGCGAGACCGCTGGAAGAAGCTCCAGAACCGCAAGACTGCCGCAAAAGCGGCCAATCCCGGGAGCGAGGACCGGTGATTATCGACAAGCAGCCCGGCGTGTATTTGTGAAGAAGGAGTGTATGGAGTACACGACTGATGAACAAATGAATTTAGACCGGAAAGACAAGCAAAATTTGTGAAGGATTTTCGTGGATAAAATTATTTGAGAAGAAGGAGTGTACTGGAGTACACGACTGATGAACAAATGAATTTAGACCGGAAAGACAAGCAAAAAAAGGAGCGGGAAAAGGGCCGGACCATAAGCCGGTTTCTGTTTTTAAATCTGCCATTTATCTTCGCAACCTACCCCCCGGCATCGGGCGGGCCGCCCTCATCTGCCGGTATATTTGGTCTTGCAGGCCCCGGTGGCGTACCCGTGGGACATCGCTGCCCCGCGTCGTGAGCTCTTGCCTCGCGTTTTCACCCTTGGCCCCGAAGAGCCGGTTCTTTTCTGTTACGCCCTACATAAAGTTACCTCCATCTGTGCTTTCCACAGCGGGGTGCCCTTTCCTGTCCGGACTTTCCTCAGCCTCGCGGCCGCGGCAGATCGTCCGACCCGTCATTCTCCGCTCCTGTCCTTTCAGCCACGGAAGGCGATGCTCTTCCGCAGTCACGTGCAGCAGACTGACTCATATGCAGCCCGTCCGCACTTCTCCCTGAAGAAGGCCGGCCGAAAGGCCAGCCTTCTCTTCGTACCCCCTAGGCGAATCGAACGCCTATCTTGGGAACCGGAATCCCGAATTCTATCCGTTAAACTAAGGGGGCTTCGGATTGCAAATGTACAAAAAAAACGGTTACCGTCTTCATTTTGTCATAAGATTTGCATATTTTTGTACGATTATTAACGGATAACCACGATATGGCAAAAGCATATATCTTTCCCGGTCAGGGCGCACAGTTCCCGGGTATGGGCAAGGCCCTGTACGAGGGAGGCGGAAAGGCTGAGGAATTATTCGAAAGGGCCAATGACATTCTCGGCTTCAGAATCACAGACATAATGTTCGAAGGCAGCGCGGAGCAGCTCAGGGAAACCCGGGTCACCCAGCCCGCCATCTTCCTGCATTCCGTCATCCTGGCGGCCTGTGAGGAGGACTTCAGACCGGATATGGTCGCGGGACACTCGCTCGGAGAATTTTCCGCATTGGCCGCCGCAGGCGCGGTGGACTTCGAGGACGCTCTGCGTCTGGTGAGCGTGCGCGCCTGCGCGATGCAGAAGTGCTGCGAGGCGGTGCCGGGCGGAATGGCCGCGATCATCGGACTGCCGGACGAGGAGGTCGAAAGGGTCTGCGCGGGCGTGGACGGCATCGTGACGGCCGCGAACTTCAACTGCCCGGGCCAGGTCGTGATTTCCGGAGAGAACGGCGCTGTCGAGGCGGCCTGCGCGGCTGCAAAGGCTGCGGGGGCGAGACGTGCGCTCCCTCTCGCGGTGGGCGGAGCCTTCCACTCCCCTCTTATGGAGCCGGCGAGGGTGGAACTGGGCGAGGCGATAGCGGCTACCTCCTTCAGTGAGCCTGTCTGCCCTATATATCAGAATGTAAACGCGGCGGCGGAAAGGGACCCTGAGCGCATCAAGGCGAATCTGCTCGCGCAGCTCACCTCGCCGGTCCGCTGGACTCAGAGCGTCCGGGCTATGCTTGAGGACGGGGCTGACACTTTCATAGAGTCCGGGCCGGGCAGCGTGCTCCAGGGACTCGTAAAACGCATCGCTCCGGAAGGCGTGACCCTGGAAGGCCGCCAATGATTTCCCGGTGATGACGAAAACATAAGTTTTTAAGAATCACCGCATAATATCGACACTTATAAGAATCAAATAGCATTAACTATGGCAAAAGAAAAAAAATTCATCACCTGTGACGGTAATTACGCCGCGTCGAACATCGCATATCTATTCAGCGAGCACGCGGCGATCTACCCTATCACGCCGTCTTCCACGATGGCAGAGAACATTGATGAGTGGGCTGCTCACGGAAAGAAGAACCTCTGGGGCGAAACCGTGAAGGTTACCGAGATGCAGAGCGAGGCCGGAGCTTCGGGAGCCGTACACGGCTCGCTGCAGGCCGGGGCCCTCACCACCACTTACACTGCTTCCCAGGGACTTCTCCTTATGATACCGAATATGTACAAGATAGCGGGAGAGATGCTTCCCGCGGTCTTCCACGTTTCGGCCCGCGCGCTCGCGTCACACGCACTTTCCATCTTCGGCGACCACCAGGACGTGATGGCCTGCCGTCAGACCGGCTTCGCTATGCTGGCCTCGGGTTCCGTACAGGAGGCCCAGGACCTGGCCGCAGTGGCACATCTCGCAGCCATCAAGTCTTCGATTCCGTTCCTGCACTTCTTCGACGGATTCAGGACTTCGCACGAAATCCAGAAAATCGAAATGCTCGACGAGGACGCCCTCAGGGAGATGGTAAGCACCAAGGCCCTCGAGAACTTCCGCCGCCGCGCACTGAATCCGGACTCCCCTGTCACCAGAGGCACCGCCCAGAACGGCGACGTGTATTTCCAGGCCGTGGAGTCCCGCAACCAGGTCTATGATGCCGTCCCGGACATCGTGGCCCGCTATATGGGCGAAATCAGCGAGCTGACCGGCCGCCAGTACAGACCGTTCGAATACTATGGCGCGAAGGATGCGGAGAACATCATCGTGGCTATGGGTTCCGTAACCGAGACCATCAGGGAGACCATCGACTATCTCGCGGCTAAGGGCCGCAAGCTGGGACTTGTCACCGTCCACCTCTACAGGCCGTTCTCGGAGAAATATTTCCTCAAGGTGCTGCCTAAGAGCGTGAAGAGAATCGCCGTTCTCGACCGCACGAAGGAGCCGGGAGCCCTCGGAGAGCCTCTGTACCAGGACATAAAGACCATCTTCCAGAACAAGGAGAACACTCCTCTCATCGTGGGCGGCCGCTACGGTCTCTCCTCGAAGGACACCTCCCCGGCGCAGATCGTCGCAGTCTTCGACAATCTCGCTCTCAAGGAGCCTAAGAACAGCTTCACCATCGGCATCGTGGACGATGTCACCTTCAAGAGCCTTCCTGTAAAGGAGGAAATCTCCATCGTGAAGGCCGGAACCACCGAGTGCAAGTTCTACGGACTCGGCTCCGACGGTACCGTAGGCGCGAACAAGAACACCATAAAGATTATCGGTTCCCACACGGACAAGTACTGCCAGGCCTATTTCGACTACGACTCGAAAAAGTCAGGCGGCTACACCTGCTCGCACCTGCGTTTCGGCGACAAGCCTATCAAGGCCCCTTATCTTGTGTCCACTCCTGACTTCGTGGCCTGCCACGTGCCTTCCTACCTCAGCAAGTATGACGTGCTCAAGGGCATCAAGGACGGCGGCAGCCTCCTTCTGAATTCCCTCTGGGACGAGGAGGAGACCCTTAAGAGGATTCCTGACCACGCGAAGGGCGAGATAGCCCGCAAGCACGTGCGTCTCTACATAATAAACGCCACCAGAATCGCCGCCGAAATCGGTCTCGGCGGAAGGACCAACACCATCCTGCAGAGCGCATTCTTCAAGATTTCCGGCATCATCCCTTACGAGGACGCGGTGAAGTATATGAAGGACGCGGCCCTGAAAAGCTACGGCAAGAAGGGTGAGAATGTGGTCAATATGAACTATGCCGCCATCGACCGCGGCGGTGAGTACACCGAGGTCAAGGTTCCTGCCGAGTGGGCGGAAATCACCGCGAAGTTCCAGAACCCGAACGCCGACAGAATGGCTCCCGCCTTCGTTAAGAACGTGGCGGACGTAGTGAACTCCCAGTGCGGCGACACTCTTCCTGTCAGCACCTTCCTTCCATATCAGGACGGTACTATGCCTGCCGGCACAGCCGCCTACGAGAAGCGCGGCGTGGCAGTGAACGTTCCTGTATGGGACGCGCAGAAGTGTATCCAGTGCAACAGCTGCGCCTTCGTCTGCCCTCACGCCGCCATCCGTCCGTTCCTTCTCACCGACGAGGAGGCCGCCGCCGCACCTGAGAGCGTGAAGACCGCACAGGGCAAGGCAAATCTGAAAGACTACAAGTACAGCCTCGCCGTTTCAGTGGCGGACTGCACCGGCTGCGGAAACTGCGTGGACGTATGTCTGGCGAAGGACAAGGCTCTCGTGATGGAGTCCTACCTCGACCACAGCGGAGAGCAGGCCGGCTTCGACTGGCTTAACTCCAAGGTGGGCTACAAGAAAGTAGTGGATCCTAAGGCCAATATGAAGAACGCCCAGTTCGCCCAGCCTCTCTTCGAGTTCAGCGGCGCCTGCGCGGGCTGCGGCGAGACTCCTTATATAAAGAACATCACCCAGCTCTTCGGCGACCATATGATGATCGCGAACGCCACCGGCTGCTCCTCCATCTACGGAGCGTCGTTCCCGGCATCTCCATACTGCACGAACGCGGAAGGCCACGGTCCGGCCTGGCAGAATTCCCTCTTCGAGGACAATGCCGAGTTCGGTCTGGGTATGCATCTGGGCTCCGACCGCATCCGCGAGACAGTAGCCGCCTGTATGCAGCACATAGTGGACGAAGGACATAACGAGGAGGCCAAGTCCCTGGCGGCCAAATGGCTGGAGAACAGGAACGATGCCGCCATCACCCGCGAGGTGGCCGACAGGCTCATCCCTATGCTCGAAGGCAAGCCTTGCGAGAACGCCAAGAAGCTCGTCGAGCTCAAGCACTTCATCCCGAGCCGCAGCCAGTGGATATTCGGCGGCGACGGCTGGGCCTATGACATCGGCTTCGGCGGTCTCGACCACGTGCTGGCGTCCGGCGAGAACGTGAACGTGCTGGTTCTCGATACCGAGGTGTACTCGAACACCGGCGGCCAGTCTTCGAAGTCCACTCCTGCGGGAGCCATCGCGAAGTTCGCCGCTTCCGGAAAGAAAATACGCAAGAAAGACCTCGGAATGATCGCTATGAGCTACGGCTATGTCTATGTGGCACAGGTGGCTATGGGTGCAAGCCCTGTCCAGTATATGAACGCCATAAAGGAAGCCGAAGCCTATGACGGACCTTCGCTGATCATCGCCTACGCGCCTTGTATCAACCACGGTCTGAAGGCCGGTATGGGTCTGAGCCAGAAGGAGGAGAAGCTCGCCGTCGAGTGCGGCTACTGGCATCTCTACCGCTACAACCCGACTCTCGAAGGCAGCGACAAGGGTCCTTTCTCCCTCGACAGCAAAGAGCCTGACTGGAGCAAGTTCCAGGACTTCCTGAAGGGCGAGGTGCGCTTCGCTTCCCTGTACAAGCTCTTCCCTGAGCGCGCGCAGGAGCTTCTCCAGAAGACGGAGGAGTTCGCGAAGATCCGCTTCGAGACCTACAGAAAGCTCGCTTCGAAGTAATCGGAAGAGAGCGGCCCGGCAGGGTCGCTCTCTCTATTTTATTGATATTGGCCGGACTCCGGGGTCCGGCCAATTCTGTATCACCTCGGTCGAGCCGATGCTTTATTTGCTCAGGGCTGTCGCTACGCTTACCGCAACCGCGACTGTCGCGCCGACCATAGGGTTGTTTCCCATTCCGAGGAAACCCATCATCTCGACGTGCGCAGGAACTGAGGAGGAACCGGCGAACTGGGCGTCGGAGTGCATACGACCCATAGTGTCGGTCATTCCGTAGGAAGCCGGACCGGCAGCCATATTGTCCGGGTGCAGGGTACGTCCGGTGCCGCCGCCGGAAGCGACGGAGAAGTACTTCTTGCCCTGGAGGAGACGCTCCTTCTTGTAGGTTCCGGCTACAGGGTGCTGGAAACGGGTAGGGTTCGTGGAGTTTCCGGTGATGGAGATGTCCACGTTCTCGTGATGGAGGATGGCTACGCCCTCGCGAACGTCGTCAGCGCCGTAGCAGCGCACGCCGCCGCGCACTCCCTCAGAGTACCTGGTCTCGGAAACGATGTTCAGAGCGCCTGTGGCATAGTCGAACTGTGTCTGCACGTAAGTGAAGCCGTTAATGCGGGAGATGATCTTCGCGGCGTCCTTTCCGAGTCCGTTCAGGATGACGCGCAGAGGCTTGCGGCGTACCTTGTTGGCCATCTCGGCGATCTTGATGGCGCCTTCGGCGGCGGCGTAGGACTCGTGGCCCGCGAGGAAGGCGAAGCACTCGGTCTCCTCGGAGAGAAGACGGGCTGCGAGGTTTCCGTGGCCCAGACCCACCTTGCGGTCGTCCGCTACGGATCCCGGGATGCAGAAGGCCTGAAGACCCTCACCGATGGCCTCGGCGGCCTCGGCAGCATTCTTCACGCCTTTCTTGATGGCGATGGCCGCTCCCACTACATAAGCCCATTTGGCATTCTCGAAGCAGATTTTCTGCGTGTCTTCGCACATCTTGTAAGGGTCGATGCCCTTGGCGTCGCAGATGGCCTTGGCCTCTTCGATGGATTTGATACCGTATTTGTTCAGAGCGGCATCGATCTGATCGATGCGGCGCTCGTAGCTTTCAAAAAGTGCCATATTCTCTTACTCTTTACGTGGGTCAATATATTTAACGGCCTCTGCGAAGCGTCCGTAGGTGCCTTTCGCCTTCTCGATGGCCTCAGGACCTGTGGCTCCGCCCTTGAGGGCGTCCATAAGCTTGCCGAGGTTCACGAACTCGTAGCCGATGACTTCGTTATTGGCATCGAGAGCCATACGTGTGCAGTAACCTTCGGTCATCTCGAGATAACGGCTGCCCTTGAGGCGTGTGCCGAACATAGTGCCGACCTGGCTGCGGAGGTTCTTTCCGAGGTCCTCGAGGGATCCGCCCACCGCGAGACCGCCCTCGGAGAAAGCGGACTGCGTGCGGCCATAGACGATCTGGAGGAAGAGCTCGCGCATCGCCGTGTTTATGGCGTCGCATACGAGGTCTGTGTTCAGAGCCTCAAGGAGTGTCTTGCCGGGGAGAATCTCGGAAGCCATAGCTGCGGAGTGGGTCATACCGGAGCAGCCGATCGTCTCCACGAGAGCCTCTTCGATGATGCCGTCCTTCACGTTCAGGGTCAGTTTGCAGCAGCCCTGCTGCGGTGCGCACCAACCGATGCCGTGCGTAAGTCCGGAAATGTCTTTAATCTCTTTTGCATGCACCCATTTACCCTCTTCGGGGATAGGGGCATTGGCGTGGTTAGCGCCCTTGGCAACGCAGCACATCTGCTGCACCTCTTTTGTGTAGATCATAATAAAATGTATTGAACTCTATTATTCGTTTATATGTTCGTTTCCAATCTGCAAATTTAGTGATTCTTAAGGAATAATTCTGCTGTTTTGCCTGTCTTTGTGATTTGATTCTTTAAGAAACCTTCAAAGAAACGCTCCGGAATGACGATGGACAAATCATTGCCGGCAGCCGTTGCTGCGCATTCAGGAGCTGTGCAAGACAGAATTGGCCGGAGGGCTGTGCCGCTCCGGCCGAATGAAGAAAGGTTGGCTCTGTACGCTACTGTCTGAACCCCTTCGAGGCCCGCAGGAGGTGACGCAGAGAGCTGGTGAGCTCGCGCATCTCCTGAAGGATGTTCACGTAGAGATAGCCGACGGAGATGTTCTCCTTGCCTATCTGCATCCGCAGGAGCTGGGCGTCGCGGGCCTTCTCGAGGCTGCTCTTCAGCGCACTCCCCTCGCGGCGAAGCTCGTCCACGCGCTCGTCCGAGCCGCTCCGTATGGCTTCGCCGGTCTCGACAATCATCTTGTGGACCTGCTCGCAGAGAGGCTTGAATTGGATTTTCTGGGATTCTGTGAGAGGGATGAAGTTGTTGTCCACGTGCTCAAGGCAAGGGTCGGCGATACGTCTGACGCAGTAGAGGATCTCTTCGCAGGCGTTGCGGCCGAGATGGAACCAGGTGTTCTTCTCCATCGCCGCCGCCGGATCTATCCTGCGCAGGCCGGCCATCTCCTTGCGGCGGCCGCTCTTGAGTTCTTCGCGGGTGCGGCGCATACCGTCCTCCGCCTTACGCAGAAGCGAGAGGTTCTCCCGGGTGAATCCGTCCACGACCTGGGTGAAAGTGGTGTCGATATAGCCGAGGAAGTCGCTCTGGGTCTTTATTATATGCTGGCTGAGCAGGTCGAGGACCTCGTTCTTGTCGTTGGAGATCATCATCTTGTTGTAGAGGATGTCTCCGGTCTCCTCCTGTTTCTTCTTGGCGAAGCGGCGGTTGCTGCGGATGAGGATGTAGATGGCCAGAACCATCAGGACGCAGGCGGCGATGAAGCCTCCGAGATGCAGGAGCATCGCGATGAGAAAGCTGAGGATGAAGGCGGCGCCCGCCGTGACGAACCATCCGCCGATTACGGAAACCACGCCGGTGACTCTGTACACTGCGCTCTCACGCCCCCAGGCGCGGTCGGCGAGGGAGGATCCCATAGCTACCATAAAGGTGACGTAGGTGGTCGAGAGAGGGAGTTTCAGAGATGTTCCGAGGGCGATGAGCAGGCCCGCGACTACCAGATTTATGGTCGCGCGTATCTCGTCGAACGCGGCCCCGTCGCGGATTACGGCTTCTTCATTGTTGAAGCGGGTCTCCACCCACTGCTGAAATTTCTTGGGTATGAGCTTTTCGAGTGTGCGGCCGCAGTTGTTCGAGTGGCGCACCAGCACACGGGCTATGCGGGAGGATCCGAACATTTCATCCCCTTCTGTCTGACGGCCCAGATCGACGGAGGTCTTGATGACATTGCGGGCCTTTTTCGAGGTGGCGAGGGCATAGACCATAATGCCGCCGGCTGCGAGCAGGAATATCAGGGGCGTGTGGGCGGGACCGTTGAGAGAGGTCATAAGGAAAGAGTCGGGGTCTGCGGAGCCGCTTGCCATATAGTCCACATAGGAGGAATAGCCGGCGAGAGGGACTCCGATGAAGTTCACCAGGTCGTTCCCCGCGAAGGCCATCGCGAGGGAGAAGGTGCCCATCAGGACGAGTATCTTGAATACGTTCACCTTCAGGAAGTAAAGCAGCTGCATCAGCAGGGTGGAGCCGAGGAATACCAGTCCGAGGATGGAGCAGGTGTTCGCGTTTATGTAGTCCTTCACTTCCGGGGTGATGAAGGTCATTCCGCTCATTCCCTTGAAGAGCATAAAGTAAACTATCGCGGTAGTGCAGACTCCGCCGAAGATGCCTATCTTGTATTTCAGGTTTTTCTTGTAGGTGAAGGTGAAGACCAGCCGGGAGATGTACTGCAGCAGAGTTCCGAAGAAGAACGCGATGGCTACGGAGACGAAGATGGCCAGTATCATTCCGAGGGCCTTCTCGGTGTTCATCAGGTCACCGAGGGTGAGGGCGCCGTCACTGCCGACTATTTTAAGAAGGGAGAAGGCCGCCGTCGCGCCGAGGAGTTCGAAGACCATCGAGACCGTGGTGGAGGTCGGGAGTCCGAGATTGTTGAAGATGTCCAGCAGGATGACGTCGGAAATCATAGCCGCGAGGAAGATGAACATCACTTCCTTTATGGTGAACATCGAAGGGTGGAGGATACCGTTGCGGGCGATTTCCATCATTCCGTTGCTTGCCGTGGCCCCTATGAAGACTCCGACTGCGGCCACGATGATGATGGTTCTGAATTTGGTGACTTTGGCTCCCACTGCGGGGCTGAGGAAATTCACTGCGTCGTTGCTGACACCGACCATAAGGTCGAAAACCGCCAGAACGAAGAGGAAGACCACGATGGTCAGGTAAACGCTGCTCATATTGTTTTCGTCTGTTTTCGGCTGCAAAATTCGCAACGTAATGTTACCGTCCTGTTTCGGGATTGTTAAAATAATGTTAAATCCGCTGCGGGGGTCCTCGCGGCCATAGATGCCCGATCACGTCGGGCAAGACGCAGGCTCGGCCTTCCTCGTCATTGCCGGCTCACTTTTCTCCGTCATTGCCGGTTCCGCCCGGCAATCCCTTTGCGCCCCTTCTTTTGCAGCCGAGCCATAAATTCCCGATGTTTTCGATTCAGTAATGATGAAATAATCAGTAGGAATCACTATATTTGTGGGATTCATAAAAGCACATTATGGCACAGAAAGCATCTATCCCGAAGGGCACGAGGGACTTCGGCCAGAGGGAAACTGCCGAGAGGAATTACATTTTCGACACCATCAAGAGCGTGTTCCGCACCTACGGATACAGCCAGATAGAGACTCCGGCGATGGAGAATCTCAGCACCCTGCTCGGCAAATACGGCGAGGAGGGCGACAAACTCCTTTTCCGCATATTGAACTCCGGAGACGCGTTCTCGGGCATCGACTACGACAGTTATAGGGTCGAGGGCGAAGATAATGCCTATAACAGCAAGGCCCTTTCCCTGAAAGTCTGCGACAAGGGGCTCCGTTACGACCTCACCGTGCCTTTCGCCCGCTATGTGGTCCAGCACCGCTCCGAACTGACTTTCCCGTTCAAGCGTTACCAGATTCAGCCTGTCTGGCGTGCCGACCGTCCCCAGAAGGGACGCTACCGCGAATTCTACCAGTGCGACGTGGATGTCATCGGGTCCCGTTCACAAGTAAGCGAACTTGAGCTCGTGCAGATCGTGGACAGGGTGTTCCGCCTGCTCGACGTGCGCGTACTCCTGAAGATCAATAACCGCAAGGTCCTCGGCGGTCTCGCCGAAATCTGCGGCTTCCCGGAGAAGATGATTGACATCACCGTAGCCATCGACAAACTCGACAAGATAGGCTTCGACGCCGTCCGCGAGGAACTTCTCGCCAAGGGTCTGACCGAGCAGGCCGTCGCTGTGCTCCGTCCAATCCTTGAACTCGGCGGCAGCACCTCCGAGAAACTCTCTCTGATGCGCTCCCTGATGAATGGAGGAAGCGCATCCGGCATCGTCTCCGAAACAGGCCTGAAGGGCCTCGACGAGCTCGAAGAGCTCTTCGGACTCATCGATGCCGCCTCCGTGGGAATCGATGTCGAAATAGACCTTTCATTGGCCAGAGGCCTCAACTATTATACGGGAGCGATTTTCGAAGTCAAGGCTCTCGACTGGCAGATAGGCAGCATCTGCGGAGGCGGCCGTTATGACAACCTCACCGGCATCTTCGGGCTTCCTGACGTGTCGGGAGTAGGCATTTCTTTCGGCGCGGACCGCATCTACGATGTCCTGAAGGGGCTGGGCAAGTTCCCCGCGACGCTCTCCGTCTCCAGCACCCTGCTTTTCGCCAATATGGGCGTGGAGGAGCTGAAATATATTCTTCCGGTGGCGGCGGCCCTGAGAGCCGAAGGAGTGTCCGTGGAAGTGTATCCGGATGCCGCCAAGCTGAAGAAGCAGTTCGAATACGCTGAGCACAGAAGCATCCCGTTCCTGTCCATAAACGGCGGGGATGAAGCCGCCTCCGGTACCGTCCAGATAAAGAACCTCGCTTCCGGAGAGCAGAAGCAATTCGCCTCGTCAGACATCGCCGCTATGCTCGACTTCCTCGGAGAGTGCTAGCTGTAACGACTCGGCGAGCATCGCGGGTATGCTTCGGCTTTCCAGGGCAGGCGCGAGCTGTAATAACTCGGACAACATCGCCGCTATGCTTCGACTTCCTCGGAAGGCGCTAGCCGGAAGTGCCCCGGCCTTGCGGCCAATCCCGGATTCTTCCCATACCCCCTTCCCCGAGGAAAATTTCGACATTTTTCGAAAAACGCTTGCCGTTTCAGAAAATATGTGTACATTTGCAGTCCAACATCGCGGGATAGAGCAGTTGGTAGCTCGTCGGGCTCATAACCCGGAGGTCAGAGGTTCGAGTCCTCTTCCCGCTACCAGACAGGACAAATCGCAGGATTTGTCCTGTTTTTTCTTTTTACGGATTGGTCTATAGCAGGGTCGCGAAGGGATTGCCGGCCGGAACCTGCGTCATGCCCGAGCTGCTCTTTACGTCATGCCCGACCTGCTCGGGCATCTCCTGCCTCGAAGGGATTGCCGGTCGGAGCCGGCAATGACGTAAAAAAACGAGCCGGCAATGACAAGGAAAAGGCGGGGGCGTGCATCGAGATGTACGTTATAATTACCCTTTTTTACTGCCTGAAGACTGCAGAATTTGGTTAAAATACGTAACTTTGGCTTCCGAGCGTATAAAAAGGTAAAAAATGGACAATGAGAAGCAGGTCAGCGAGGCTATACTCAACGAAGTGAAGGTTATGATGGACCGGGTAATGAATCGTGTTCTTTACACCGATCCTTTTGTCGTTGAGAACCACCACGCATCGAAACCGCTATATGCGGCGTTAGTTCCGGACGAAATATTCAAAGGTTCTCATTTTGAAAGACGCTTTGTAACCCCTTTCGGCTCCATTTGGGAGAAACTTACTGTTACGGCGGCCACCCTTTATCACGGCCGGTGCATAAAGGGGCATTCTGTTCACGGAACAGTTGGTGACATCAGTTTAAGACGAATCCAAGAAGTATTGAACAGACTGGAACACCCGATGAATGGGGCCGGGAGAAAACCTGACTGGGACAAAGAACTTACATACATTCAATCCGGCGGTGGTAATCCCGTCCCTGTCGATGTCGTCTGTGACATTTACATTCCCAGCAACAAGACTGGCGAGAACTATGCTTTTGAGCTGAAAGCCCCGCTCCCTAACAGCGACCAGACGAAGGTGAGCAAAGAAAAGATGTTCAAGTTGTTGGCTATGAATGAGAAGCCGGTCCAGTGTGCGTATTATGCACTTCCTTACAATCCGTACGGGAATAGTCGTGAGGACTATGCCTGGACTATCCCGGCCAGATGGTTTGATATGAAACACGACAGTTCAGTCTTGATTGGAGAGGAGTATTGGAACCTCATCGGCGGTGAAGGGACATATCAGTTTTTCATTAAGGAAATCAACAAGTTGGGTGTGTTTTATCGTGCGAGGATTTACCGTGAATACCTTGGTATAGAACCTCCTGAAGGATTTGATGATGATATCTTGAAGTAATGGCGAAGTTCACATTCATTGATTTGTTTGCCGGTATAGGAGGCTTCCGCATTGCCTTGAGCAATGCCGGTGGCACCTGTCTGGGATTCAGCGAAATTGCTCCGGATGCGATTAACACATACTGCAGGAATTACGGCGAACCGGAGTCAAACAATTTTGGCGATATTACAAAACTCAAAACCTTGCCTGAGCACGACTTTATGACCGCCGGTGTTCCCTGTCAGAGTTGGTCTATTGCGGGCAAAAAACTTGGTTTTGATGATGACCGGGGACAGTTATGGAATGACACGCTTTATTTGCTGAATAAAGTTAGGCCAAAGGCATTCATTTTTGAAAACGTCAAGGGTTTGGCAGATCCGAGGAACAGCAGTGCTTTGGACTATATTATGTCCAGGATTCGTGAGGCCGGGTATTACGCAGAAAAGTATATCCTGAATGCATATGATTATGGCGTTCCTCAAACACGTGTCCGTATTTATATCATTGGTTTCAGGGAAGAAAAGTATCTCAGTCGCTTTGAACTCCCCGACACTTGCCCCGGTGCCGTAAGGCTTAGCGACATTCTCGATGG
Organism: Bacteroidia bacterium; assembly: GCA_030529945.1. Classification (GTDB taxonomy): domain Bacteria; phylum Bacteroidota; class Bacteroidia; order Bacteroidales; family UBA932; genus Cryptobacteroides. Next base: position 22,946 of record JAUMVX010000037.1, read on the forward strand.
AGCAGTAGCCCAAACCCATGCGCCTCTCCCGGGCAACAAGGCCAGGTGGAGTTTGTCCTGCAATGACCAGGGCTTCAACGACTACTTCTTGTTCAATGACATCCGCAACGGCAGCACGACGATTCATACTTGGGACATCGAGGACACGACAGAACGCGAGAAACGCATCTGCTACCTCTTGCTTAGCAATCGCCGCAAGCGCGATTATGGTCCCTTGGATGGAAATCCTCTATCTGCCGAACATTTTAAGGGTCTTGATCCGACGATTACAAAAGAGGAGTTGGACAGTCTTGTTGACAAGGGCATATTGAAAGGGGTGCCATATCTGTATAGGATAAAGGTGAAAGACTATGAGCCATCTGAGAACGAACAATTAGTCCTTTCTTTCGGACGGTCTGACGTGCTGAACATTGATCAGCTCAAATTGCAGAGGGTATTCCGGGTAAGAGGTATCGGAATCGTAGATACCATCGAGGAGTTGGAGACAAAGGGAATAATTGAATGCATTGAATCGCGTTACGACTTCAAACACAGTAGAATCAGTGCTGGCCTTAATGGTGTAAACCGCATATTCCTAAAATCTTCCAAAATCTACCCTACTATGGTGGCGAGCGACACAAATGATTATATCGCCACCGAAGATATCAGTGCCGGAACGGTAGAAGAACTCCGAGAAGAATTTATGGAGAAGATTTACCGCCCCCACAACTACCGGCAAATCACAAAATCCGAGGCTTGCAGGATACAAGGCTTCCCGGATGATTTCATACTTCCCGAAACTCGCCCACGGTGGATGAAGCTGATAGGAAACAGTATCGCCGTATCTTTAGTAAAGCGACTGGCGCAGTCTGTAGTAAATACAGGGGTCTTTGATGAAAGAGATTATAAGGCTCCCCATAGAAAGGTGAAGCACGAGGAACCCGTTCAAGGTTTATTGTTTGATTTATAGCAAATCATTATGCCGGCTCAGCTACAGTAGCGGGGTATCGGGAAAGGGAGATTGCCGGTCGGAGCCGGCAATGACGTAAAAAAACGAGACAGCAATGACGGTGGTTAGAGGTAGCTGCAGAGTGCATCGAGATGTGCGGATAACGTTTTAAATGTACACCTCGATGTTTAAAAGTGCATCGAGATGTACGCTTCGCGGCTGTTCTGCACATCTCGAAGCACGAACTAACTTGAGTTCTTCAGTTTCGGGTAAGATCGATGCTCTCTCCGGTGGAAATCACATAAGCCGATATCTGCCCGTTCGCCTTGCCGAAGGCGATGGCTTCATCCCGTTCATCTTCGGGAAAGAGTCTGGTGCTGTCGAAGTAGTAAAGACCCGAATCTGCATCCAGCCAGCCGCCCACATACCCGTCGTGCTCCTGAGCGTGAGAGATGACCATCGGAAGAGATGCCTTGGAGTGGCTGTCCTGCGTGGCGGCGTAAGATACGGCAATCCCGTAATCGGGTTCGGAAAAGTCCGGGATATGTATGGTGAAACCGTCAGGATGCGTTTGGGAATATGCCCAAACTTTGTCCACAAGGTTTTGGACATCAGCCTGTTTCTTGCAGGCGGCACAGGAGCAGAGCGCTACTGCTGTGATTATGACCAGAAGAATCCTTTTCATAGCACTTGTCATTTATCCCGCAAATGTAGAAATTAATGGGCTCTGTTGCAAAAGCGGGGCGGCGGGAATTGAAGATTGCCGGTCGGAGCCGGCAATCACGGGAAAAAGGGCCGGCAATGACGTGCCGTCATGCCCGACGTGATCGGGCATCTGCGGTCGCGAAGGGATTGCCGGCCGGAGCCGGCAATGACAGGGAAAAGAAGG
>JAUMVX010000080.1 GCA_030529945.1 Bacteroidia bacterium
AGCTGCAAACGATGGTCGAGGACGTACGGTTCTGCGCGGAGGCGGGCGTGGACGGAGTGGTTTTCGGCGCGCTCGACGAGCGGGGCGGAATCGACGTCGACGCCTGCCGGAGCCTCGTGCAGGCCGCCGGAAGAATGAGCAAGACCTTCCACCGCGCGTTCGATGTCTGCGCAGACCCGTCGGAAGCCCTCGAGCAGATCATCTCCCTCGGCTTCGACCGGATTCTCACCTCCGGAGGCCGGAGCGACGCACTCAGCGGCGCGAGCCTCATCGCCAGCCTCATCCGTCAGGCGGCGGGACGCATCATCGTTATGCCCGGGGCCGGGATAAACCCGGCCAACATCACCGAAATCCGGCGTCTGTCCGGAGCCTGCGAATTCCACTCCAGCGCCCGAGCACCTCTGGGCGGTGCAAAAAAGGAAAGAGGCTCCGAAGCTTTCGGAAACTCCCCTCAGTTACGTACATCCCGCGACATCGTCCGGGCTCTGGTCTATGAACCCGCAGACATAATGGATTGAGTCCATCTCTGACGAGGCTGCGTGGAGATGCGGTCATTAAAAAAGTGATTCCTGAAAAAGTACTCACATTTTCAGGAATCACTTAGTGACTCTCAGCGCCTCTCCAGCTTCGCGGCGAAGCCCCCGCCCGGAGCCATACGCACGGTCAGGGAACGGGAAGACCCGAGACTGAATGTCTGCACGGCGAAATCCCTCGCGATGCGCCCCGCATTGACTCCGTCCCTATAGAGAGTGACGCTATAATCGCCTTCCGGCAGGAAAGACAGGTCGAGGGTCACTTCGCGCTCATTCCAGTCGGTCATCGCACCCACATACCAGGTCTGTCCGCTCCTGCGGGCCATAGCCACCCACTCGCCCACCTTACCGTCCAGGCCGAGAGTCTCGTCCCATACCGTAGGGATGGCGGCGATGAAATCAGTGCAGACCCCCTCGCGCATATAAGCCGACGGCGTGTCGCAGAGCATATTGAGCGGAGCATCGAAAATCACATACTCCGCCAGCTGGCGGCAGCGCGTCCCCTGGCTCATAGGCTCGTCGTTGAACGGAGCGTAGTTCGACCGCGTAGCATTGCGCATAGCGCCCTGCGTATAGTCCATAGGACCCGAATACATTCTGATGTAAGGGATGGTAACATCATAAGTCACCTGATCCACAGAGGCGGGGGCCCACTTCATCTGCTCCAGACCGAACACTCCCTCGAAATTAATCACATTAGGGTAGGTTCTCTGAAGGCCCGTAGGCTTGTACGCCCCGTGATAATCTATCAGAAGCCCGTATTTCGCGGCTATCTGTGCGGTCTTCACATAGAAGCGGACCATCTCCTGGTCATCGCGGTCCATAAAGTCCACCTTGAAGCCCTTGATCCCCATCTGCGAATAGTGCTTGCAGAGCCCCTCGATGTCACGGTTCAGAGCATAATAGCCGGCCCAGAGGATAAGTCCCACATTCTTAGACTCCGCATAGTCGCAGAGCATAGGGAGGTCTATCTCCGGAACCACCTGCATCAGGTCCGCGGCCAGATTCACGGCCCAGCCCTCATCCAGAATCACATACTCGATACCCTTCGCTGAAGCGAAGTCTATATAATACTTATAGGTGTCGTTGTTTATCCCCGAAGCGAAATCCACCCCGTCGATATTCCAGGCATTCCACCAGTCCCAGGCCACTTTCCCCGGACGCACCCAGCTCCAGTCGACATCCTCCGCCGCCGGGTTCGCGAGATTATAGACAAGATCCGTAGCGGTCAGATCGCTGTCGCGCCGCGACACTCCCATAACCCTCCAAGGGAAGACCTCTCCCGCCTGACACTGAGCCAGATAGTCCGCCCGCTGCGTCACCAGAGCCTGAAGCATATTGTGTCCGCCCTGCTCCGTGACAGCCGGATAAGGAGCCCAGACCCCGTGAAGCGTCGTGGAAGCGTCGGCATTATTCAGATACATCCCCGGATAATCCAGAAGGTCCGCCTCCGCTATCACCACTTTCATCCCCTGCGGAGCCTCGACCATCAGAGGCAGAATGGCCAGAGAACCCTCGTGGAACTGCGAGAGCGGAGCGTGCTGATACTGAGACTCGAAAGAATTGCCGAACTGGGCTTCGATACTTTCCTTGCTCCCATTCGAATACGGCGCGAACATCGTCCAGTCCTCAGGAAAACGGAACTCCGCCTGCTCCGACTTCACGAAGAAATCAGTCTTCGCATTCGAGATGAAGCGGTAGGCCACACCCTCGTCGTAAGCTCTCCAGACGAGACGGAAGTCTCTGAAACTCAAAACCATCTCGTTATAGCAGTCGCGTACGCGCGAGCGTTTATAGACAGCGGCGGCATAGCTGCGGTCCACAGAGGAGCGCGAAACCTTGCGGAGGCGCGCGTCCGAGCCATAAACCGTACCGTCGGAAAGGGTCATAGAAATGCGCGAAGGCGCGAGCAGAAGCACTCCGTCAGCCTCCACGGTATAGGAAATCTCCTCGCCAAGCTCGACTGTAGCTTTCAGACGGCCGTCAGGCGATGCCAGACTATAAGTTCTCGGGGCTGCGCCCAATGCAAGTGTTGCGCTGCAGAGCAGCGATGCGGTCAGTAAAAGGAATTTTTTCATAATCTGATGCCGCCGGATATATATGCGGCGTGTAAAAATACACAAATTATCGTTTAACTCCAAGACCTCCAACCCACATCGCCCCCGTGCAGCGCAGCCCGTCCGTGCAATGGTATGCTGGAATCAGTACGTTCAGAACGAGAATTTGTAGCCCACACAGAGGGTGAGGGACTGAGGATTCTCCCAGCCGTAGGACTTGAGTTTGGAGCCGGACTTGTTCGTGTCGATCTCCAGCTCGTGATGGAAGTTGTACATCGCCGTGAAATCCAGACTGTGGCTCTTGCTGAGCTTCCATTCGAGACCCACAGCCCCGCGGACGCGGTTTACGTAAGCGTGGTCATAGCCCAGGAACTCGTAGTCGGACCATTTGTCCGTGGCGGAATTGTAGGTGGCACTGCAGCGCGGAGCGTTGAAGATGTTCCGCACTTCGGCGTAGGCATACGGCTCCACGGACCGGAACCCCCTGTATTTGACCATCAGGCGGGACTTGAGAGTCAGAGTGTTGAGTACCTCCTGATAGCGGTTCACATCATATGCCTTATGCGTGAACTGGAGCTTTTCCTTGAGAGAGAAACGCCATTGGCCCGCATCCACGGTACCTGTGAAATTCGCCGACAGGCGGTGCCGAGGGCGGAACTCTCCCGAGGAATTCGCGTAATGGCCTATGAAGATGTATTCCAGGCCTGCCTTGAAGTGCTTGTTGAGCTTATAGGATGCTCCGAGCGAGAGCTGGTTTCTCTCGATGCCGGAAAAGGAGTCTTTCGAGCGGGCCTCATAGCCCGCTTCGATATGGAATCCTTTCGCGACTTTCCGGTCCGCCTCGATGGAGGCCCGGCCGTTTACATCCTGTGCAGAAAGGGCTGCAGACGAGAGCACCAGCAACGCCAGAGAGAAGATGGTTTTAGAACAGGTATTTTTCATAAATGCTGATTTTCGATGAATTGTTTGTTTCTTACGATGGAATTCAGCGAAGAGTCCGCCGTCTCGTCCGTGTGATAATAAACCTTGATATAGGCCGAGTCCTTGAGAAAATCGATATTTCCTACGGTGATGTCCTCGGGCTTGATTCCGCAGCGCTCTTCTATGTCCTTGAACAGTTCATCCCTGCGCTGCGGCACGATGAGGTCTATCCGGTCATAGAGGATAAGCCTGGAGCTGGAGCGCTTGAGTCTGCGGCTGCTTTCCAGCACCCATATCAGCAATATCGACAGCGCATTGGCGGAGAGGATCACCAGCAGGTCGCCCGTCCCCAGCGCATAGTGCGGAGCGTTCTCGGCGACTCCCGTGACCCTGAACAGCGGCGTGAGGCCGTTCACGGCGGCGATTGCGATGATTACGAAGAGATAGGTCATCTCGCGGATAGGCACGGTCTCCGTCCTGTAGCGGATCACTCCGAAGATCGCGAACAGTCCGAGGGTGAGTCCCACACCGACATCCACCCTGCCCATAGCGTAGAGCAGAAGCAGCATCGCCGAGGAAAAGGCGAGAAAGGTGAACACATAGTCTTTCCTGCGGCTTTTCGGATAGTAGAGCAGGCAGACTATTATCCAGC
>JAUMVX010000081.1 GCA_030529945.1 Bacteroidia bacterium
AAAGCCCCGCGTCATCCTCGGTTAAGGGTTAGGACTGGGGTACCTGAGTAGTTACCTATGGGATATGCAAGTATTATCTTGATTTATTTCTCTGATAATCAGAATATTATTGCGCCATAAAAACGCATTCTGTACCGCTTGCGGAAACGTACGCTATCAAGCGAGATGCCGGACATTATGAAGCTGAACGTCTCCCAGGTCAACTCATAATAACCGGTAATCGGGTTCTTCTGCGGCAACTCAAACGAGCCTCTTTCCAGGCGTTTGTGATACAGCAAGAAGCCGTCCGTATCCCATTTCAACAACTTCACCGACTGCCTGTTCTTCGAGAAGAACACAAAGACGTCCCCTGTCATCGGGGACAGCGGAGATTCGGATGTGATAATGTTGAACAGTGCGTCAATCCCCTTGTTCATGCTGACGGGATGCTGGCACACATAGTACCTGTGGCAACTCTCAAGACCAAACATCAGCGACCTCCTTTTTCAGCATAGGTGGATATAAGGGCGATGACATCGGCAGCAGTCGCTCTCTTTACCGACAGGCGTATATTCCCAGAAAAGTATATCACTACACGGGGGATTACAGTGTTCCGCCATCCCGACATCGCTTCCGGTTCCGGATGTACGGAGACAAAAGCACCCGTCTTCTGCGCGGTCTGGAGAAGGGTGTTTTCTGTCAATCGCTCCCTGGCCTTTTGTTTCAGAACACTGACGAAGATTCCCCGTTTGCACAGCCAGCTATTCAATGTGCGTTCTTTGACATTCCATTTCGCGCAATGGTCCTTGAACGGATAGTCCGGATTGATGTTTATTTCTTGCTTGTAGGTTTCGAGCACTCGATTGTACAAATCAAGCTTCTCCTGTGGCATTTGTGAGTCCATAACTTTTTTCTGCAAATGTATCACAGGGCGGACTGCACATCAAGACGTAATCGCGGAGACGCTTACTACTTTTTTACATCGAGATGTACACTTTGCCTGTTTTTTTGAACATCTCGATGCACTCCGGCGTGTTCCAATCGTATAAAACGAGAAGATATCATCGGGATATGACAAATATGTCGATTTATATTGCTACCTTTACGAATGCAATAATCGTTACGGAAATCAAAACCTGGCGATATCCTGGATATGGACATCAGGGACAAGCTTAATTCCAATCTCAGATAGAATGAACACTGCCCAATACAATCATCTTTTCTCCTTTATATGGAACATCGCGAACGATGTGCTGGTGCACGCTTTCGAAAAGGGAGAGTACAAGAAAATCATAATGCCGATGATGGTGTTGCGTCGTCTGGACATACTGCTGGAGCCGACCAAGGATGCGGTTCTTCAGAAAAAAGCCGTTATGGATCAGTCCGGCATAGCCAATCAGGAGCCTGTGCTCTTCGCCGTTACCGGATACCCGTTCTGCAACACGTCGAAGTTCACTATGAAAAAGCTCAAGGCTGAGGTGGATCCGCTTCGCCTCAAGATGAACTTCATCGAGTATCTGAACGGCTACAGCAAGGACGTGCAGGACATCATCGACAAGTTCAAGCTGCGTCAGCAGGTGGATAACCTCACCGAGGCCGGACGTTTGGGTTCCATCATCGACAAGTTCACCGACAGCAGCATCAACCTCAGCATAAGGCCGGTCGTGGATGACAAAGGGAATGAAATTCTCCCGGCTCTGGACAACCATATGATGGGAACGCTCTTCGAGGAACTGCTCCGGAAGTTCAACGAGGAAAACAATGTGACCGAGGCCGGAGAACATTTCACGCCTCGTGACTATGTGAAGCTTCTCGCAGACCTTGCTGTCATCCCCGTCGCCGACCGGATCGAAGACACGACCTACGGAATCTATGACGGAGCCTGCGGCACGGGAGGCATCCTCACCCTCTGCGAGGAGCAGATGAAGAAAATAGCAGAGCAGAAAGGCAAGAAGGTCAACATCAATATTTTCGGCCAGGAACTCCAGCCGGAGACCTACGCCACCTGCAAGGCCGACCTGATGATTTCCGGGGGACGCAAGAGCTTCAACTATGTCCTGAACGGCACGAACCGCCAGTTCATAGCTTTCGGCTCCACCATTTCGCAAGACGGCCACGCCGGCGAGACCTATGACTTCTGCATCTCCAATCCTCCGTTCGGCACTCCTTGGAAGGAGGACCTCAAGATATGGGGGCTTTCGGAGAAAGAGAAGAAGAAAATCGGCGATCCTCGCTTCCGCTTCGAATACAAGGGGGACGGCGAGTTCAATGTAATCCCCGGCATCGGAGACCCTCAGATGCTTTTCCTCGCGAACAATGTCAGCAGGATGAAACACAGCACCAGACTTGGCACGCGCATAGTGGAAGTCCACAACGGGTCGTCCCTCTTCACCGGCGACGCTGGAGGCGGAGAGAGCAATCTCCGGCGCTACATAATCGAGAACGACCTGCTCGAGGCCATCATCGCAATGCCGGAAAAAGACTTCTACAACACCGGCATTGGCACCTACATCTGGATAGTCACGAACCGCAAGGAGGCACGCCGCAAAGGCAAGGTCCAGCTCATCGACGCCACCTCCATCAAGACTCCGCTCCGCAAGAACCTCGGCGAGAAGAACTGCGAAACCGACGAGGCTGACCGCAAGAAGATTCTGGACCTTCTGATGAACTTCGAGGAGAATGAATACAGCAAAATCTTTCCTAACGAAGAGTTCGGCTACTGGGAGGTGGAGCTTTTCAAACCGGACAGAGACGAGGAGGGGAACATCATCAAGGACAAGAAAGGCCGGATGAAGATGGCCAAGGTCAAGGGCGAGGTGGAGCAGATCCCTTTCACCTATCCCGGCGGCATTGCAGCCTTCTATGAGAATGAAGTGAAACCTTACGAGCCCGAGGAAGTATTCGGAGAGCCCACGATCGGCTACGAACTCAGTTTCACCAAATACTTCTACAAGCCGGTGCAGCTCAGGAGTCTGGAAGAAATCACCTCCGACATCCGCGAGCTGGAGCGCAGCACGGAAGGCCTTCTTAACGAAATCCTGGGACGATAACATAAAGGAATATGTCAGAAGAGCAAAAACCGAAATATCTGGACTTCGACCAGTACATACGCCAGGGAGAACCCGATCGCAAGGAGCGGGCCGAGACCTGGCGCGTGGCCATCGGACTGCAGGCGGTGGACGGTCTCACCACATCCGAGTATCTTCAGGATACGGCACGGAGGAACATCGAAGGGGAAATCAGCATCGACGAAGCGCGGGAACTGATCAAATCCTACTACCAATCCAAACAGAATCGCGAGCCGGACGAAGATGAAAAGCAGGAGGCGGACAAGGTGTCGGCTAACATCGCAAAGATTCTCTCGACAGACACTCTGGATTTCAGTGTCGAGGGGCTTGTCTCGCTGCATCGGAGAATATTCACCGGTATATTCAAACACGCCGGAGAGGTACGGGATTACGACATCTCCAAGAAAGAATGGGTGCTGGAGGGGGACTCCGTGAGCTATCTGAACTGGGAGGATCTGCGACGGGCATTGGAATATGATATCGAGAAAGAACGCTCTTTCAGTTACAAGGGGCTTTCTCAGGATGATATGATATCCCACATAAGCGCTTTCGTTTCAGGAATATGGCAGATTCACCCTTTCCGGGAAGGGAACACCCGCGCGACGGCTGTGTTTACCATCCAGTACCTGCGCAGTGTCGGCTTCCGCATAGACAACAGCCTGTTCGCAAATCACTCCTGGTACTTCCGCAACGCCCTTGTCCGTGCGAACTATAAGAATCTCGTCAAGGGCATTGACTACTCCCCTGTCTATCTGGAGCGTTTCTTCCGGAACCTGCTTCTGGGAGAGCAGTGGGACCTGCGCAACCGCTATCTTCACATCAATCCCTCTCCGGAGTGGAGAGTCCAGCCCAATCTTGCGGAACAGCCTTGTACCGGACATACGGATACAGGACAAGTACAGGACACGCTCAGTACAATTACAGGACAAGCCGGAACCGGCAACCCCTCAAGTACCCATCAAGTACCCCACAAGTACCCCACAAGCTGGGGTGATGTCACAGGCAACACGAAGCGGATAGTCTGCACAATCGGCACTGAAGAGCTTTCAGTAAACGAAATGCTTGCCCGGCTCGGGCTGAAAGACCGCAAGAACTTCAGCGCCCTGTTTCTTGC
>JAUMVX010000082.1 GCA_030529945.1 Bacteroidia bacterium
ACGACATCACTTATCACTTCTTCCACTGTCACCCTGAATGCAGTGAGCAAGGAGACATCGAACTGTGCAGGTTTGTTGCCATTATCTTTCAAGTCCGACTGGACTTGCCTCACACCGCGATTGAACATGTTCACATAGCCAAGTGTCTTCATTGCGCCGGCTACGAGAGGGTTGCGGTAGTCGTTGACGAAGGGGAAATTCTCCGGTCGCGCATGACCGTAAAGTCCACCGGCATTCATAATTTCCAAATGTCCGGAAAACTCATAGAACCGCAACGGTGCGTTGCTTTGCAGGTCACGATGCATACAGGCGTTCAAGACCAATTCACGTATGGCTTGGTACGGATAGTTGCTCACCATCTCCTCCCGCAGCAGCGACACGAAAACCGGCTTCTTCTTGATGACCGACAGTTCCAACAGTGATTCCAGCCGAGGCAACACCTCGCAGTAGTTGCCATCCAACTGAAGTTCGTTCTCCACCTCTCCCGTCACGTCCTCGCCCTTGAAACGCACATACTGCACATAGAGGCCGGGTATGAAGCGTCTGGGATGTTTACCGAATAATACGACAGCGGCATTGGTGGGGCAGTCGTGTATGGTGTCGTACATACCCACCGCTGACATCTGCTCCTCGATTGGACGGTTGTCGGTAGCCACCAATTCCTTGCCCATCAATTTTTCCAAGTATTCACTGCGGAAAAGATCAATGTCGATATCAGAAATCTTGGCGATATAGCAAGGCATGGCATCGAATGTCGCCATATATGAAGTGCGACGTTCAGCAAGAATGCGTTCCTCCGCTTCCGAAGCGATATCCCTCCGAGGGCCTATCCGAATGAAAGTACGGCCACGATAGCGGACGGGAGGCTGCTCGGAGGGAGTGACCTCCGCCACCAAGAGGTCACCTTCCGGAAACTCAAACCTGTCAACACTCATCACGGGCAAGGGCAGGATGTTACCGTCCGAACGGATGGCCGCTATTTTCTTCAGTAAGGCGTCATCAACTTTCAACCCCGATAATCCGCCGTTGTCATGCGCTCCGAGAATCAGATATCCTTTCTTCCGCGAGTCGGGAAGGTCGTTGGCAAAGGCGCATATCGCTTCCTGAAACTTGTCCATATCGGTCGTCGAGACTGTCCGCTCGATCCGGAACATTTCCGTGCTATGCAGTAATTCGTGTATTTTTTCTTTTGTTATCATATCCTCGGACTTGTTAACTCTGACATAACTTCGTCTTGGTATTTTTCATATTGCGCCACGGGACCGTTCTTTAATTGCATTATTTCATCATCACTTAAAATCCTATCTTCCCTTTCTTACCGTCCCACTTGAAGTCCTCGATGTCGGCGAGTTCGACCACGTGTGCGGCGGGCGGCTCCGGGAGGGCGCTTTCGCGCAGGATCACCTGCTGCCAGATGGTGCGGGACATAAGTTTCATAGTGCGGGCATTTGCGGCAACGGAAGTCTTGAGCGAGCGCAGGTATCCGAGGATGTGAGTCTCTGCCTCCGGGCTGAATGACGCACCAAACTTGCCGAGGCAGGTGCAGAGTATCCGATATAGCTCTTCGGCAGTGAAGTCCTTGAAGACCAGCGTATGGTCGAACTCATAGACACCGGCCTCGGAGAGCTGCTCCGCCATAGTGGCGTTTGGAGCATCCAGTTCCGCGAGTATGAGGGCACATTCGCCGCCGACCTCTACGGTGAGTTCCTTCACTTTCAGGAGAATCTGTTCCACGCTGCGGCCATAGACCATACGGTCATCGCTGAACTTGGGCTCATCCGCGTCGATGAAGATGAGGCCGTTGCAGGATTTCTTAACGGCATCCTTGAGCACCTCGTCGCAGTCGTGTTCGGAGACACCGAAGATGCGCTCACCTTTGATTTCGGTGATGTGGCTGTTGCTTATGAGGCGCATTCCCTTGAGAATGCAGGCCATAATCTCGGCCACGGTGCTCTTGCCGGTGCCGCTCTTGCCTATGAAACGCCAGCTGAGCAGGCCTTTGCCCACGTATGGCTCGCCGACGGAATGCAGGTATCGTGCGGAAGTGACGAAGTTATGGATGGCTTTCTTTACACCCTCAAGCCCTGCGAGCGCACCGAGCCGTACCAGTGCCGAGTCTATGGCGGCATCGTCGAACACGGCATCCTTCTGGGCCTTGCCTATTACGACGTCCTCGGGAAGGATGGTACTGAGCTGCTCCGCAGTGGGCTGCTCCAGCTTCGCGGTTCTTGCGCCGAGGGTGGCCAGAATCTCGTTCTGCAGCAGGTTGGATATGAAACGGCCGTTGCCGAACCGGGGCGAAGGCTTCTCAGCCTCATCTTCTATGATGGCACGCATATTCTTCTCAGCTCCTTCGGTTAGGATAAAGCCCTGTTTGCGGGTCATCAGCTGGCCGATTTCCACGAGTTCATCGGTAGTGTAGTCCTCGAAGTTGAACACATTCGGGAATCGGCTCTCGATACCCTCGTTGCTTTCGAGCAGCTTCTTCATAGGTGCGGTGTAGCCTGCAAGTATCACCACTATGTCGGCGTTGTCTTTGCCGAGCTCCGTAAGAAGGGAGTTCATCACTATCCGGCCATGGTCCTTCTCCCCACCTTCGACCAGCTGATATGCCTCGTCGATGAACAGGATGTTACCCTTGGCCCTTGCCAGCAGGTTGGTCATCTTGTACTCCGTTTCACCTATCCATTGACCGACCATCTGGCTTTTCTCTGTGCGGATCACTTTGCCGCCGGATAGTATCCCCCAGGAAGTGAATACGCGGCCGATGATTTCTGCGACGGTGGTCTTGCCTGTGCCGGGGTTGCCGAGAAAGGCCATATGCAAGCGCGGCATATTGGTGGGAAGTCCCTGCTCCATACGGCGGTTGGCAAGGAGCACCGCATTGAGATAGTCTTTCACCCGGGATTTGATTTTCCCCAGTCCGATGAGTTCGTCCAGTTCAGACATCGCGCTGCCGCTTGCCACGCCTACGGAAGGGATGTCTTCCGACAATATCAGCTTCAGTTGCGCATCCGTTCTCTCGGGCAGTGCGCGCAGGCGACTGTACATAGCCGGGATAATGACATCTTCGAACAGGCTGCCGATCAGCCGCGCATTCCGGAAACCTTCGCCACGGTGGTTGTATTTGTGGAGGACATACATCTGCAGTTTCTTCCGTGCCGATTCCGAGAGTTCCAGATTGTGTTCGCTACAGTATGTATCGATGATGCCGTAGAGTTCCTCCGGCTTGAAATCATCCATATATATCGGCTCGCTGAGATGTATGCGAAGTTCGGGATAGGACGACAGCAGGTACTCCATCCCTTCGGTTTCACCGACCAGTACGAGCATCCACGTGCCGAACTTGTCTTTATTGTCGAGGGCATCGAAAAGGGCGCGTACGATTCGGGATTCGGTGTTGTAGTTCCCGCTGGTGTCGGTGCGGTAGAGTCCGTGCGCCCCTTCTATCACCAGAGTTCCACCCTGGGCGTTGCTGACGGCATTTTCCACGGCATCGTTCTCGCTGTTGATATTGGATGTTGCCAGCGAAGACACCCGTACAGTCCATATCTGGTCCGTGTTCAGAAGACCGAGTGCCTTGTACAGTGCGGCCATCTTCTTCACACAGGTGGTCTTCCCGGTACCGGGGTTGCCGATTATTGCGGTATGCAGATTCGGGAAGTTGCCATCCAGCAGCGCATTCACACGCTCCCGGCCGATAGTGCTCCGGGTGTACATCGCCTCCATCCTTGCCTTGAAATTGTCCCAGCCCTTGTAGGACTTGATTCCGTCCATAATGTCCTCGGCATCGGGGGCAGTCCCGGGCTTTTCTTTTTTCCACGGTCCTTCGATGGGTATCTTATGCCAGAAAATCTTCTTGCCGTCCTTGAATACGCGGATAATCATAGTGTCCGTTTCATCCTCTCCCAAAGCGTAGTTGTCGCCGAGGAAGTCCTCTATGAGGAACGGTGCCATATGAAGTCTGTCGCCGTCCCGAAGTAACGGAATGTATTTTCCCGGGAACGTTGCCTCCACCTTGTATGGTATCAGTTCTGCAGTCTGTTGATTGCCACCCAAAACTGAACAGAGATTGCCATCGAAAATTGA